>CAZCWE010000063.1:0-13714 GCA_964502285.1 uncultured Spirulina sp.
CCGTTACGAAGGAGGAACAATCACGCTTATGGCGGCCAACGACACTATTTCCGACATGCTCACTCGCATCCGTAACGCCGGAGCCGTGAGACATAGCACCACCAACGTCCCCTCGACTCGGATGACCCGTGACATCGCTCGGGTTCTCAAAGACGAAGGCTTCATTGCCGACTACGAAGAAGCAGGCGAAGGCGTGAAAAAACAACTCACCCTTTCCCTCAAATACGCCGGTCGCACCCGCAAGCCGATCATCAACACCCTGAAGCGGATCAGTAAACCCGGTTTACGGGTCTACAAAAACCGCAAAGAATTGCCCCGTGTCCTTGGTGGCATCGGGATTGCCATCATCTCCACCTCCAGCGGCATCATGACCGATCGTGAAGCCCGGCAGCGCGGTATTGGTGGTGAAGTCCTCTGCTACATCTGGTAGCACCCCGCTTATCCCCAACCTCGGAGTAAACACTTATGTCTCGGATTGGCAAACGTCCAATAACCGTTCCTGATAAAGTCACTGTCACCATTAACGGCAACCACGTGGCCGTCAAAGGCCCCAAAGGTCAGCTTGAGCGCCAGATTCCTGGCATGGTTGACATCCATCAAGATGGCAACACCATCACGGTGGTTCGCCACAGCGAAAGCCGCAAATGCCGCGAGCGTCATGGCTTGTCCCGCACCTTGATCGCTAACATGATCGAAGGCGTGTCCAACGGCTATGAAAAGCAACTGATCATCCAAGGGGTGGGGTATCGTGCCCAAATGCAAGGGACAACCTTAGTCCTCAGCGTTGGCTACAGTCACCCCGTTGAAATTCAACCCCCCGAAGGTGTGCAGTTTGCTGTCGTTGAAAAAAATACCCAAGTGGTTGTCAGCGGCATTAACAAAGAAATCGTCGGCAATGTCACCGCTCAAATTCGGGCTGTGCGCCCCCCCGAAGTCTACAAAGGAAAAGGGATTCGCTACAAAGGCGAAGTGGTTCGCCGCAAAGCTGGTAAGGCAGGGAAGAAATAGACCATGAAAACAACTCGTAAAGCTCAACTGCACCGTCGCCACCGGCGACTGCGGAAAAAAGTCAGCGGCACAGCAA
This sequence comes from uncultured Spirulina sp., assembly GCA_964502285.1. Classification (GTDB taxonomy): domain Bacteria; phylum Cyanobacteriota; class Cyanobacteriia; order Cyanobacteriales; family Spirulinaceae; genus Spirulina. Next base: position 1,085 of record CAZCWE010000063.1, read on the forward strand.
CCCGCCCCCGCTTGGCCGTCTTCCGCTCCAATAACCATATCTATGCTCAATTAATTGACGACGTGCAGCAGCACACCCTAGCGGCGGCATCGAGTCTCGATAAAGAGCTCAAAACCGACCTGTCCTCAGGGGCGAACTGTGATGCGTCCACATCAGTCGGCACATTAATTGCCGAACGTGCCAAAGCCAAGGGCATTCAGCACGTTGTTTTTGACCGGGGGGGAAATCTCTACCATGGTCGTGTGAAGGCCTTGGCAGAGGCTGCCCGTGAGGCGGGTCTCGACTTCTAAATCGGTGATCTTAAACAAAGTAAGTAACGATGGCAAAAACAAAAGGTAAAAAAGGAAACCGCACCAAGAAAGAAGAACTCTTTCAAGAGCGGGTTATTCAAATTCGCCGGGTTAGCAAGGTTGTCAAAGGGGGTAAAAAGCTCAGCTTCCGGGCAATTGTTGTCGTCGGTGATGAAAACGGCAAAGTCGGCGTTGGCGTTGGCAAAGCTGCAGATGTGATTGGTGCGGTGCGCAAAGGTGTTGCGGACGGCAAGAAACAATTAGTCGATGTGCCGTTGAACAAAGCCAACTCGATCACCCATCCGGCTCGCGGTGTTGCGGGCGGCGCAAAAGTGATGATGCGGCCGGCTGCGCCCGGTACCGGGGTAATTGCCGGGGGGGCTGTGCGGACGGTGCTCGAACTCGCTGGCGTGAAAAATATTTTGGCGAAGCAGCTTGGGTCAAGTAGTCCACTCAATAATGCACGGGCGGCCGTGGATGCGCTCGAAACGCTCCGGACGTTCCGGGATGTGGCCCAAGAGCGCAATGTTCCCATTGAAAAGCTTTATATCTAAACAATTGTCCGAATCAAGGTTGAAGGGTCAAGACTCTGAACAAAAATCATGAACATTAATGATGCTACGCCCAAGGCTGGGTCAAACAAACGCCGCCGTCGTGTCGGACGCGGGATTGCAGCGGGCCAAGGGGCCAGTTGCGGTTTTGGGATGCGGGGTCAAAAGTCTCGCTCTGGTACGGGAACGAAGCCGGGGTTTGAAGGGGGTCAAATGCCCCTTTATCGGCGCGTTCCGAAGTTAAAACATTTTACGGTGATTAACCCGAAGCAATTCACGATCGTGAATGTGCGGCGGTTAGCTGAGTTGCCGGCAAATTCTGAAGTGACCCTCGCGTCGTTGATGGATTGCGGCATTGTGACGGCTGATGATGGCCCGTTGAAACTGTTAGGCGATGGTGAATTGTCTGTGGCGTTGACGGTGAAGGCGGCGGCATTTACCGCCGGTGCTCGGCAAAAAATTGAAGCGGCGGGCGGCAGTTGTGAAGTTGTCGCTGGGTAAGTCATACTAGATCAGCGTTCTGCCGTCAGAATGCTTATTTCGTGGGGTCTTTTGACAGTCCTGCGATCGCATTACTTCCCCAAACTCTGTATCAATGAGGTAACCCTTCATGGTTGTCAGCCGCGATAAAACACCAACGGCTCAAGAAACCTTCATGCAAATGGCCCAAGCTGCTGGGCTACGCGGTCGTCTCTTAATTACGATTGGACTGCTTGTGCTTGTCCGTCTTGGCGTATATTTACCCGTTCCCGGCGTTGATCTTGCCCGCTTCAGTCGCGAAGTGCAAGACACACCCCTAATTGGCTTCTTAGATGTATTTTCCGGTGGAGGACTTTCCCTCCTGGGCATCTTCGCCCTCGGCATCTTACCGTTCATTAATGCCTCCATCATCATGCAGTTACTCACGGCGGCACTCCCGTCGTTAGAAAATTTGCAGAAGAACGAAGGAGAGGCGGGCCGCCGCAAAATTTCGCAAATTACCCGCTACGTTGCCCTCGGCTGGGCGGCATTGCAAAGTGTGATGCTCACCACCTGGGTGCAAAGTTATGCCTACGATCCCGGCCCGGTCTTTTTTGCTGAAACGGTGATAGCCTTCACCGCAGGCTCGATGTTCGTGATGTGGATCTCGGAGTTGATCACCGAACGGGGCATTGGTAACGGCGCGTCTCTGTTGATTTTCGTCAATATTGTGGCGGTGCTGCCGACCATTTTGGGGCAAACCGTCGGCGTCGCTCAACGGGGTGGACGGGATGAAATCGCCAAAGTCGTGATTTTGTTGCTGGCCTTTTTGTTGATGATTGTGGGGATTGTCTTTGTCCAAGAAGGGACACGCCGCATTCCGATTATTTCTGCCCGCCGCCAAGTGGGTCGTCGTCTCTACCGTGAACGGACGAACTACTTACCGCTCCGCCTCAATCAAGGGGGTGTGATGCCGATTATTTTCGCCTCAGCGGTGTTATTTTTACCGGCATCTTTGGCCCAGTTTACCCAAGGGAAAGACGGACTCCTCGGAGATCTAAACCAGGTTCTCGCGCCAGTGTCGAATGCCATTCGCATGGATGGCCCGACACCCTGGATCTATGTGCTGGTCTTTTTCACGTTGATTCTGTTCTTTAGCTATTTTTATTCATCGTTGATTGTGAATCCGGTGGATATGTCGCAAAACCTCAAAAAAATGGGGTCGAGTATTCCGGGGATTCGTCCCGGACGTGCCACTAGCGAGTATCTAGAACGGGTGATTAATCGCCTCACGTTCTTAGGGGCGGCCTTTTTAAGTGTGGTGGCGACAGTTCCGACCGCCGTTGAGAGTGCGATGGGGATTCAAACGCTGCGGGGTTTGGGTTCAACGTCCCTGTTGATTTTGGTCGGGGTTGCCATTGATACGGCGAAGCAGATCCAAACCTATGTGATCTCGCAACGCTATGAAGGCATGGTGAAAAAGTAACGCCGTCATCATTCCGTTGGTGTTAAATCGTTGTTTGGGAAGAGATAATTTGCGATCGCTATGAGTAAACGTTTGATTTTTTTAGGGCCACCAGGGGCAGGCAAAGGCACCCAAGCCGAACGCTTGGCCGCTGCGGCGAACATCCCTCACATTTCCACTGGGGAAATCATCCGAGGGGCGATCGCCCAGCAAACCCCCCTGGGTCAGAAAGCAAAAGCCTACGTTGATGCCGGAGACCTTGTGCCCGACAGCCTGATTCTCGACCTAATTCGGGAGCGGCTCAGCCAACCTGATACCCAGTCCGGCTGGATTCTCGATGGGTTTCCCCGCAATGTCAGCCAGGCTAAATTCCTCGACCAATTGCTCGTCGATCTTCACCAAGACGGAGTCTGTGTGATCAGTCTTGCTGTACCTGAAGATGTGCTTGTCAATCGGTTGATGAATCGTCAACGCCAGGACGACAACGAAGCCACCGTTCGCCATCGCTTGGTGGTTTACAACCAAGAAACCGCCCCCGTGATTGAGTTTTATCAGGATCGCAATTTACACATCGTCGATGGCGATCGCACCCCCGATGAGGTGGGTTCAACCCTGCAAATGATTGTTGCAGACTAGTCTGGATCATCATTTGTTACGATAACGGGGATTATTGTTCTACCAAACATTCAGACTGATTGCGGCATCATCACCCCAATCATCGCCCCCGATATCCCCAGAATCACCACCTGATATTGTCAGCGTAGAGAGGAGTTTACAGTTTGTCCAAACAAGATCTCATTGAAATGGAAGGCACGGTAACAGAATCGTTACCCAACGCCATGTTTCGAGTTGACCTTGACAATGGGTTTAACGTTTTAGCCCATATTTCCGGGAAAATTCGTCGCAATTACATTAAAATTCTGCCCGGCGATCGCGTCAAAGTAGAACTCACCCCCTACGACCTCACCAAAGGTCGCATCACCTACCGGCTCCGTAAAAAATAGTCCCCGTGACAAGCACAAAATTGCCTTGCTCACAAGCACTCTATTTGATACAATTAAGAGCTTGCAGTGTCACCTAAGCACCCATGAAAGTTAGAGCATCCGTAAAGAAAATTTGTGAAAAATGCCGCGTCATTCGCCGACGAGGCAGAGTCATGGTGATCTGCACTAACCCCAAGCACAAGCAGCGTCAAGGTTAGAGAGATCTTCACCGCATTTTAAACCTTATTCCAATTGACCACCAAGATAGCACACTAGGGAGAAACAAGCGTGGCACGAATTGCTGGTATCGACCTACCCAGAGATAAACGTATTGAAATTGGCTTGACCTATATTTATGGAATCGGCTTGTCCCGCTCCCATGAAATCCTTGCCGCAACAGGTGTCAATCCCGACACCCGCGTCAAAGACCTCGCCGATGAAGACATCACCAAACTGCGCACCTGCATCGATAACTACCAAATCGAAGGGGATTTGCGCCGTTGGGAGTCCATGAACATCAAGCGACTGGCTGACATCGGCACCTATCGCGGCCGCCGCCATCGCCAAGGACTCCCCGTCCGTGGTCAGCGGACACGAACCAACGCACGCACACGCCGAGGTCGCCGTCTCACCGTTGCCGGCAAGAAAAAAGCGGCTAAGAAATAGGGTCAATCTTCCCCATCTACAGCCAGCCTCTTGACGTAACTTTTCCGACTCAATCATTACATTTCGACAGAAACCATGGCACGACCAACCAAAAAGGGCGGGACAAAAAAAACAAAGCGCAACGTCCCCAATGGTGTAGCCCACATCACCTCCACTTTTAACAACACCATTGTGACCATCTCCGACACCAAAGGCGATGTCATTTCCTGGGCATCCTCCGGCTCTAGCGGGTTTAAAGGCGCGAAAAAAGGTACCCCCTTTGCTGCCCAAACCGCTGCCGACAGTGCGGCTCGCCGTGCTATTGAGCAAGGCATGCGTCAACTAGAAGTCATGGTCAGCGGCCCTGGCGCGGGTCGGGAAACCGCAATTCGGGCCCTCCAAGCCTCAGGATTGGAAATCACATTAATTCGGGACGTTACGCCGATTCCCCATAATGGTTGTCGCCCTACCAAACGTCGCCGCGTCTAGGCCAAAATTTTGATCAAGCGGGTACCGGAGATAGAGCTAAGGAAGGGAGTTTGTAAGGCGTGATACAGTTTCAAATTGAGTGCGTTGAGTCAAAAACGCACAAAAATCAAAGTCAATACAGTAAGTTTGTTCTTGAACCCTTAGAACGGGGGCAAGGCATTACTGTAGGGAATGCACTTCGTCGTGTGTTGCTTGCAAATCTCGAAGGTGCTGCGGCCACTGCGGTGCGCATTGCCGGGGTCAGTCATGAATTTGCGACCATTTCAGGGGTTCGGGAAGATGTTCTCGAAATCCTACTCAATATGAAAGAAGTGGTGTTCCAAAGCTTTGCAGCCGGGCCACAGATCGGCCGTCTCGTCGCCACCGGGCCAGACACCGTCACAGCAGGTCAGTTCGATCTGCCTTCTGAGGTGCAAGTCGTGGATAAAAATCAGTATGTGGCCACCTTGGCCGAAGGCGCACGGCTTGAAATGGAGTTTCGGATTGAACGGGGCAAGGGCTATCAATCAGTCGATCGCTCCCGTGACGAAACCACGGCCCTCGATTTCATGCAAATCGATGCGGTGTTTATGCCCGTCAGCAAAGTGAACTACGTCGTAGAAGATGCTTTGGTGGATGGTTCAATGTCCAAGGATCGCTTGATTTTAGACATCTGGACGAACGGCAGCATTAAACCTGAAGAAGCCCTGTCCCAAGCCGCCGGCATTGTGGTGGAATTATTCAACCCCCTCAAAGATCTCACCTTGGAAGCGATTCAAGAAGATCAACAGGAGGATGAAGACCCCACCAGCCAAATTCCCATTGAGGAATTGCAGTTGTCGGTGCGGGCCTATAACTGCTTGAAACGGGCTCAAATCAACACGGTGGCTGATCTCTTGGACTACTCCCAAGAAGACCTTTTGGAGATCAAAAACTTTGGCCAAAAGTCGGCAGAAGAAGTCATCGAGGCGTTACAGCAGCGCTTGGGAATCACACTCCCGCAGGAAAAATCCAAACCCTAAGCGGGGAATGGAACTATTACGATTGTTTTGTAGTTTACAAGAGGAGGTATTATGCGGCATCGGTGTCGTGTTCCTGAACTAGGACGACCGGCGGATCAGCGCAAGGCAATGCTCCGGGCATTGACAACCCAGTTGATTCGCAATGGTCAAATCAAAACGACGAAGGCACGGGCCAAGGCGGTGCGTTCAACGGCGGATAAGATGATTACCCTCGCCAAAGATGGGTCTTTAGCAGCTCGTCGTCAGGCTTTGGGCTATATCTATGACAAAAAGCTGGTGCATAACCTGTTTGCCAGTGCGAAGGATCGTTATGGCGATCGCAACGGTGGCTACACCCGGATCGTTCGCACGGTGCGTCGTCGGGGGGATAATGCCGAAATGGCGATCATCGAGTTGGTGGGCGAAGCCTAGAGGCTGGTGACTGCGGAAGAACTGGCGCAAACCCCCACCGAACGAGTTGCCCTGGTGATTCAGTATCTCGGCACTCACTTCCACGGCTGGCAGCGTCAACCCAACCAACGCACCGTCCAAGCTGATCTCGAAGCGGCGATCGCCAGTGTGCTGGGCTATCCGGTTGCCATCCACGGCGCAGGGCGGACTGATGCCGGTGTCCATGCGGCGGCGCAGGTTGCCCATTTTCAGGTCAACAGTCCGATCCCGGCCCACCGTTGGGCAAAGGTGATTAATAGTCGTCTGCCAGATGACGTGACGATCCGGGCGTCCGCCTCCGTCCCCCCTCGCTGGCATGCGCGGTTCTCTGCCCTGTGGCGACGCTATCGCTACAGCTTTTATACTGATCAACATCCCAATCTGTTTGTGCGTCCTTACTGCTGGCATTACTATCAGTTACCCTTGGATGCCGACCGGATGAATCAGGTGCTCCATCCGCTGATCGGTCGCCATCACTTGGCGGCGTTCCATCGATCAGGCTCTGACCGTCAGCATTCTTGGGTGGATGTCCAAGCGGCAGACTGTTATCGGCGCGGAAAATTTCTCCATGTGGAGATTCAGGCGAATGGTTTTCTGTATGGGATGGTACGCTTATTAGTTGGGCTCCTGCTTGAAGTGGGGAATGGAACGCGATCGCCTGAAAATTTTACAGATATTTGGGTCAACCAACGGCGTGACTTAGTCAAGTATGCGGCTCCCGCCCAAGGTCTGTGTCTCTTACGGGTCGGCTATCCTGAAATGCCCTTTCCGCAAGAGGTATGGTATGACACCCAACCCCTATTTATGTTCAACCCTTAACCGTTAGATTTGCATCCCTATTATGGAAAAAACTGTTTTACCCACACCCGCCACTATCGAGAAAAAATGGTACGTCGTTGACGCGGCGGATCAACGTTTAGGTCGTTTGGCCACTGAGATTGCGAATGTTCTGCGCGGGAAGAACAAACCCTACTTCACCCCCCACATGGACACCGGAGACTATGTGATTGTGATCAACGCTGAAAAAGTGGCAGTCACCGGCAACAAAGGGGCTCAGAAACTCTATCGCCGCCACTCCGGTCGTCCAGGGGGCATGAAAACCGAGACCTTTGATCACCTCCAAGCCCGGATTCCCGAACGGATTATCGAGCAGGCGGTGAAAGGCATGCTGCCCAAGAATGCCCTGGGGCGGAAGTTGTTCACCAACTTGAAAGTCTATGCTGGCCCCGAACACCAGCAGCAGGCCCAAAAACCCGAAACCCTCACCATTAAAACCCACGCTTAGGAACTATTGATGATGCAAGAAAACAGCGATCGCGCCGTCTATTGGGGCACTGGCCGCCGGAAAAGCTCCGTCGCCCGCGTCCGTCTCGTCCCCGGCACCGGCCAAATCAAAGTCAACGACCGCCCTGGCGATAACTACTTCAACTACAACCCCAGCTATCTTGCCAGCGTCAAAGCCCCCCTTGAAACCCTGGGCTTAGAAGCAGAATACGATATCCTCGTGCGAGCCCACGGTGGCGGCCTCACCGGTCAATCCGATGCCGTTAAACTCGGTGTCGCCCGTGCCCTGTGCAAACTCGACCCCGACAATCGCCAACCCCTCAAATCCGAAGGGTACTTAACCCGTGACCCCAGAGCGAAAGAGCGGAAGAAATACGGCTTGAAGAAAGCCCGTAAAGCCCCTCAGTTCTCGAAACGGTAATCACCCTGACCCTCTACAGTTAGATAGGAACAACCAATCATGCCTAAACCTGAGATTCATCCAGAGTGGTATCCCGACGCTAAGGTTATTTGCAACGGCGAAGTTGTGATGACCGTCGGCTCCACCCAGCCCGAAATTAACGTGGAAATTTGGTCGGGAAATCACCCCTTCTACACCGGGACGCAAAAAATCATCGACACCGAAGGTCGGGTCGATCGGTTTATGCGGAAGTATGGGATGCTCGACACCAGCACCACCGAAGCCGAGGCCGATACCGAAAATAAATAGCCCCGCGCGATGTTTGACGAACCCAGCAGAAATTCTGCTGGGTTCGTTGTATCTCAGGGGTTGAATTTCCACCCGTCGTTGACTGTTACGATTCACAAGTTAGAGTTGTCCGGAGATAGCACCATGGCAGAAGCCTATTTACTCGATAAATTAAAATCGGTTGAGCAAACCTTCCAAGAGCTTTCGCTGCGCTTGGCTGACCCCGATGTGGTGACGAATCCGGATGAGCTGCAACGGGTGGCCAAAGCTCGCGCCTCCCTTGAACAAACCGTGCTGACCTATGAAGCCTGGCAAAAAGCCACCCTGGAATTAAAAGGGGCACGGGAGATTTTAAAAGAGTCCCACGGGGATACCGAAATGCATGAAATGGCCCAACTGGAAGTGCGGGAGCTTGAGGAGCAGATTGAAGCTCTCGAAACCGAGTTAAAAGTGCTGCTGTTGCCCAGTGATCCCAACGATGAGAAAAACATCATGCTGGAGATTCGGGCGGGCACGGGTGGTGATGAAGCCAGCATTTGGGCGGGGGATTTGTTGCGGATGTATTCGCGCTATGCCGATACCCAGGGCTGGAAAGTGGCGCTGGTGAGTGAATCGATCGCGGAAATGGGGGGATTCAAAGAGGCGGTTTTGGAAATTCAAGGGGTGCGGGTCTATAGTCAGTTGAAGTTTGAGGCGGGGGTGCATCGGGTGCAGCGTGTCCCGGTGACCGAAGCTGGGGGACGGGTGCATACCTCGACGGCGACGGTGGCGGTGATGCCGGAGGTGGATGAGGTGGAAGTAGCCATTGACCCGAAGGATTTGGATATTTCCACGGCGCGATCGGGCGGGGCTGGGGGACAAAACGTGAATAAGGTGGAGACGGCGGTGGACTTGATCCACAAGCCGACGGGAATTCGGGTGTTTTGTACCGAGGAGCGATCGCAACTCCAGAACCGCGAACGTGCTTTACAAATTTTGCGGGCGAAACTGTACGAAATGAAGCTCCGCGAACAGCAAGAGGCGGTGACTTCCTTACGGCGATCGCAAGTCGGAACAGGGGCGCGATCGGAAAAAATCCGCACCTATAACTACAAAGACAACCGCATCACCGATCATCGCCTCGGCCAGAACTTCAGCCTTGCCAATGCCCTCGATGGCGATATTGATCTCGTCATCCAGGCCTGTATTTCCCAAGATCAACAGGAACGCCTCGAACAACTGGCCAGCACGTCCCATGAGGATAATTAACCTCAACCCCTCAGTTAACCTGAGCGCCAGACCAGAGGGGCTGCTGGGTTTGCCCATAGACGGTGGGTTGATCTCCAGCCGCTAATTTGGTTTCAGCTTCGGTCACACTCCAGAGCAACCACGGGTCATCGCCGAGCACCCCAGCCCGGAATAAGACGGCGTGGGGATTGAGATGACTCCAGCCCAAGAGCACCGCGTTGGAATAGTCAATGCCACGGGGGGATAGGGTGGTGGTGCGTTGGCTGTCGCGCTCCCAAATCACGGCGTAGTCCGACGCGACGGAGGTACTGAGCAACCCTTCAAATTGACGGGCGAGGAGGCGATCGCCCGACTCCGACCACGACACTGGCATCAGCAGCGAAGCCACCCCCGATGGCCCTGTCCCGGTGGCATCATGGCCATCGGGGTCAATGGCGAGGGGAGACGAGGCGGTGATCGTTTGGAGTTCCCCGGTTTTGACCGTTTCGAGAAACATCACACTGCTGATCGTGCTCCGGAAGAAGCGATCGTCGGTGCTCATTTGAATGCGGCTATAGGTAATGTACGCGCCATCCGGAGAGATGATGGCGGGGCTGCGATAGTAGCGCGTGTCTGCATGGGACAGTTGGCGCAGTTCTGTGTGGGTGTTGAGAATCCACGTCCAGGGAATCGGGTAGGGGCTATTGAGAGGGTCACTGTTGGAGTCCGGAGTCAAGACTGTGCCGGATTCTCCCGCTGCGGTGGGGGAGGATTGCTGGGCTACCGTCGTGGCTGAGGCGGTGGGGATAGACAGAAAAAGCATGGGCTGAGGGTAGCACCAGGCAGGAGGAAGGACGGCTTTCACAGTCAAGATGGGGGCACAGGAGAATTAAGATATTAGGGCGATCATAGGTCTGCGCGGATTCAAAAGTCAAAGGAGAGACAGTGTAGGATGGAATCTGGATCATTATCGGCTCAAACGTAGATGTGATGCAGCCCACGGATCAGAGCAAGAATCGTCACGACTATTTACCCACTCAACCCCCGGCGCGTTCGTGGCCGGGTTGGCTTTGGGATGGCACATTACGCTTAATTCTCCTGGGGTTTGGCAGCACGTTGGCGATGGCGTTGGGGGTGGCGATCGCCCTCAACCGTGACCCCCAAACTCCCACCTCGCAGCCGCTTCTTGCTCAACTGTGGGACGCAATCCAACGCCCCGCCCCCGTCGCCCCCACCCAAACCACCGCCCTATCCCAACCCCTGGCTACGGAAATTGAGCAGGTCGATGGTCAATGGCAACAACTGCGCGATCGCATCACAATTTTAGAAAGTCAATTGGGACTCTCACCCTCCCAAGACCCGTTGCGCGATCGCATTGCCCGGTTGCAGGAAACCGTCCAAGCCCAAACCACTCCGCCCCGTCCCCCCGCCGCCAATCTCCCCGGCCAACGCCTCCAGATCACCCTCCCCAACGACCTCCTCTTTGATGACGCCAACAATATTTCAGACTCCGGAACCACCATTTTGGATGCGATCGTCAGTGATCTAACCGCCTACAGCGGCCAAACCATCCGCATTGCCGTCCATACCAATCGCCACAGCGACCCCACCCGCAATCGTGAACTGTCCTATCAACTGGCGCAAACCGTGGAAACCTACCTCAAACAAGAGGTAGCCGCCCGTTGGGTCGCCATCGGCTACGGCGATCGCTACCCCATCACCGCCGACCCCAACACCGACCGCGAAGCTCAACAGAATCGCCGCCTTGAAATCGCCATTGATTAGTTTCCCCCTCTGCTTTTGCCCTTATCATGCTCAAACTCGTCTTTTTTGGTACGCCTCAATTTGCCGTTCCCAGCCTCAATCGCCTCATTGCTGAACCGGATTTTAACGTTGCAGCGGTGGTCACCCAACCCGATAAACCCAGAGGACGCGGTAAACGATTAATCCCCTCACCCGTCAAAGCCGCCGCCGAAGCTGCCGCCATCCCCGTCTGGCAACCCCGCCGAATCAAAAAAGACCCGGCCACTCTTGAGCACCTCCGCAGCCTCAACGCGGATGTCTTTGTGGTAGTTGCCTATGGTCAAATTCTTTCCCCTGAAATTCTGGCTATGCCCCGTTTGGGCTGTGTCAATGGTCATGGGTCGCTGTTGCCCGCCTATCGTGGGGCGGCTCCGATTCAATGGTCGATCTGTAATGGGGAAGCGGTGACCGGGATGACGACGATGTTGATGGACGCGGGCATGGATACCGGGCCGATGCTGCTCACGTCCAACGTCCCGATTGGGCTGCTCGATAATGCCCAGACAATGATGACCGCCTTAGCCGAAGACTGTGCGGATTTGTTGGTGCAGACCCTGCCGGGATTGGCCACCGGTGCGATCGCGCCCATTCCCCAGGACGACACCCGCGCCACCTACGCCCCCCTACTCCAAAAAGCCGATTTTCAACTGGACTGGGCAGGTAGTGCGATCGCGCTCCACAACCAAATTCGCGGCTTCTACCCCAATTGCGTCACCCAATTCCGCAACGCCCCCCTCAAAGTCCTCGCCACCGTCCCCCTTCATCCTGACGCTTGGGAACACCTGCCCCCCGAATTTCAATCTTTACCGGCCCAAGTCCAAGATCTCCCCCCCAGTGACCCCGGTACGGTGGTGAAGGTGGTCAAAAAATACGGCCCCGTGGTACAAACTGGCTCCGGTCTCCTCCTGCTGCGGGAGGTGCAGCCCGCCGGAAAACGAGCGCAATCGGGCTGGGATTTTGCCAATGGGATGCGCGTTCAGGCGGGCGATCGCTGTTCAACCCCTTAAAGCGAACTACTTTAGCTAAGAGTCGATGAGTCAAAAATCTCACTGTATACCCGCTAGGGTTGCTGGGAGAGGATGTCAATGCTATGGCAGTGGACAAGTTTGTTAGCCTGAATTATTCACCAGTTGCTGTAATCCTTGCTGGCTGGACAGCCTACAAAACAGACTGTTTTTTGAGTAAATTGCTGGATTGCTTTCCAGAAGGGGGTTTCAGCGATTTTCCAAAATTGTCATGAATAATCCAGGTTAGGACATTTAATCAGCGCACCCTGAGGGTCGTCGTTGGCAAAGCCTCCCGTTAGGGATAGGGTAAGCGGCCGGGCTATCTCCTGC
>CAZCWE010000064.1:0-13557 GCA_964502285.1 uncultured Spirulina sp.
GATGTGATGTTGCGGTGAAGTGCCTGGGTGCGATCGCACTTCCTCTGGAGTCATGGATCAAGAGAGTGCTGATGGCAAATAGCTAAAGGCGGCCCGGTGGATTAGGTGCTGTTGCTCTCTCTATCCATGCCTTGTTCTGGTGGCCTCGCAACCCCACAATGGCAACGCCCCGCCCTCGTTCCCTGCTCAAGGGATGAACGCGGCTCCTCTAGCGAGGGGAGTTTGAAGGCAGAAATAGGAGTGTAAGGCGTGAATGCCCCGCGTTCAAAAGTTTTAATTCATCCTGCCCCTACACTCTAATTAATGCTTGCAATTCATTTTCAGTCTCCACTCGCTAGAGACCCTAATTGATTGGGAACTCTAAAACCTCACTTTTTTAGTGATTATAAGTTTTTATAATTGTTACAATATAAAAGTAAGCGTTAGGTTATAAGAATATGGCGACAAAAACAGCGAAGAATCCCCGCGAGGCTAAGTTCGTTCAGGGAGTTTTTGACGATTTCAAGCTATGTATGCCTCCCGTTGTTAGAGTTTCTTTGGAAGTCAAAGAAAAGGGCGGTGGTAACATGAAGGTAGCGATGTCTTCCTTCGATTCTCAGGATGATATCTTCAACTTTTTTTATCTCAAGTCCGACCTAGATATAGCGGAGGGTTCTCCCTCTACTTTTTTCCTGTCTGGGCAAGAGTTTGGACAAGCTCTGTCCGAGAACAAAACTGGAACATTCGATGTGAAAACATCGAAGTCCAAATTTATCCTAGAAGGAAAGGAGATCCCTACTTTACCTGTAGGGACAGATTGCCCCGATCCAGAAGGATCGGTAATCTTGTTTGACCTCCGGATTGTCCGGACGGTAGCTCTCCGACTAAATGCAGTAATGGAAGCTGCCTCCCAATTCTTTCCTGACTCGCAATGGGTCACACTCTCTCTTGTCGAGGGGGGAATCGAACTGATTTTCAGTTCGCCAAACGCCGCGATGGTAGCCAAAGTCGCTACCAACAAAGGGGTGGATACAACAAATACGATGGTTAATTCTGTCTCGTTCCCGAAGATTTATTGGGAGAGAGTTAGCTCTCTCTTAAAGAAAGATTCGTCCATCCAGGCATACTATATCCAGTCTTCGTCTGAAGACTATTTAGTTATTGGTGCTCACACCAATAAAGCGCGTTTTGTGGGACTCCTTCCCCTTGATGCCCCCGCGAAGATCCATGACGAATCGCCATCGGTCAATCTTGACTGGTACGATGATCCAGGACAGGTAACTGTTTCCTTAGAGGATAAGGGGGCGATCGCCTCTTTCGTCCAGGCTGTTAACTCGGCTCCGGGAGAATCGGTAGATCTGATTCCCGGAAAAACCGGGTTACAGGTCCTTGGGACTGACTATGTCCTTCCTGTCCCGGATTTTTCGGGGTTGGAGGAAAAAATCACCGTCCCGAAAGCCTACCTGATGGGGGCGCTGATGTCCTCATCGCTTGTTACCGCTCTCATCCTGGGAGTTCACCTTCCCCTAACACTGCAACTCGCCAAAGGAGCCGTGTCGGTTTTTTTGGCGCTCAAAACGCTATTCTCTCCTGTGGAACAGGAAAAGCCTCTCCAAGAGGTGGCGAAAAAAGCCAAGAAGAAGAAAACCTCTACGCAGACAGGGAATGTAACTGTCACTCCGTTGCCGGAGGAAACAGTCGCGATCGCGGAAGTGATCGCAGAAAACGCCGGGGCTGACGACCCAAAACTTAAGGAGATGATCAAGAAAGTGAAGGCAGAAGTCCCTGTAAAGGAAACTTCTGAGATTAAAGCCCGTAAGCCCCTCATGGAGGGACCAGTCGAGGAAATTTACCTAGGGGTAAAAGCCCTAGGGCGATACCTCACTCTCACCTTTGATTTACGAGGCTTGAAACTGCAAGTCTCACTGGCAGACATTCAAATGTCTGAATCTCCAATCGCTGAAGACTCTAATTGATTGGAAACGTTTTTGAAGAATGTAGAGCGTTGCTTGTGTGGGGTAGGTAGAACTTAGAGAAAAAGTGCGTAATATCAGGAGTTACACACATTTTTCATCCTTCATTGCCCCTGCTTCAGCCCTTATAATGAGGCAACCCCTCGCCCCCCCAGCGGCATGGTTCAAACCCCCATCACCTCCACCCAGTATCCCGACTCCGACGGCAAACCGATGGCAGACAATACCTTGCAATATCAATGGATTGTCTACCTCGTGGAAAACCTGCGGCGACACTTTGCCGGGCAAACCGTCTTCGTCGCGGGGGATTTGCTGTGGTATCCCGTCCTGGTCGAGCCCGGCCAAACCCCGCCCCGCCAAGCCCCGGACGTGATGGTCGTGTTCGGCCGTCCCCAGCGCGATCGCAGCAGCTATAAACAATGGGACGAAGACAACATCGCGCCCCAAGTCGTCTTTGAGATCATCTCGCCGAGCAACACCGTAGCCGAGATGGCCAATAAACAGACCTTCTATGCCCGACATGGGGTGCTAGAAATGTATTTCTATGACCCCGACTCTGATAATTTTTGGGGATTTGCGCGGGAAACCCTCAGCGATGAAATTCGGCTAGTGATGCCCCTGGATTTGCCCTGGACATCGCCCCTGCTCCAGATTCGGTTTGAGCAACAGGCTGACGGTTTAAGCGTGTTTTATCCCGATGGGGAACCCTTTAAGACCTTGCAGGAATTTGCCGAAGAACGCGATCGCGCCCAGCAAGAACGCGATCGCGCCCTCGCACGAGAAGCCCAAACCCAACAACACCTCGATCGTGCGATCGCCAAACTGAAAGAACTCGGCATCGATCCCGATACCCTAAACCCGTCTTAACGCGATCGCTTCCCCTATCCCTCCGGGAAGCTTCGCCAACGATGACCCTCAGGGTGTGCTAGGCGCATCCCTCGTTGAATCGTTTCTCGCACCCCCGGTTAGATGACGTTGGTGAATCGGCTGCGATCGCGCATCCCAGAAGTCATGCCAGAGACCGGAATTTTTGCATCGTTCAATGTGGGGCATAACGTTATGCCCCAAGGTAGAATCATCTACAGCGCCACATTCTGACGCGATCTCTACTGGAAAAATCATGCTGATTACCATCACCTCATTCAAAGGAGGCGTGGGCAAATCGACCTCAGCCGTTCATCTTGCCTGTTACCTTGCTGAACAGGATTCGACGCTCTTGGTCGATGGCGATCCCAATCGTAGCGTCTTGAACTGGCATCAACGCGGCGCACTGCCGTTTCAGGTTTGCAGCATGGCGGCCTCACCCAAATATGTTCGCCACTATGAACATATTGTGGTCGATACACCGGCCCGTCCAAACAGGGAAGATTTGAGAGAATTAGCCGAGGGGTGTGATGTGCTGCTGCTGCCGACTCGTCCCGATGCCCTCTCGGTCGATGCGATGCTCCAGACGGTGCAGTTGTTAGAGGAGTTAGAGTGTCAACATTACCGGATTTTGCTCACGATGACGGGGCGTTCCAAGATGACCGCTCTGGCCCGAGAAGCGTTGAGTCATTTGCCGTTGCTCAATCGTGAAATCCGGCATTATGCCGCCTATGACAAGGCGGCACTTGAAGGCTGTCCTGTTTACGAAGTCCGTGATGATCGTAATGCCAAGATTGCCTGGACTGATTATGCTGCTGTTGCTCAGGAACTATTAGCACATGGTTGATCGGAGTAAATTATTCCAAAATCTAGCTGCCCGTCAGACCCGGTTTGATGAGGAGCCTAGTGAAGCACCCGAACCGAATCAAGTACCCTTGGCGACAATCAAACCGAACCCGAACCAGCCGCGCCGCTATTTTGACCCGGAAGCGTTGGCGAACCTTCAAACGAGCATTCGAGAGCATGGCATTCTAGAGCCACTTTTGGTGCGTCCACAAAATAAGGGCTATGAACTGGTTGCGGGTGAGCGTCGCTATCAAGCGGCTAAGGCGCTGGGTCTCAAAATGGTTCCGGTGATTATTCGGGAACTCTCAAATTCAGAAGCCCTCAAAATTGCGCTGACTGAGAATCTGCAACGGGAAGATCTGAACCCGGTTGAGGAAACTCAGAGCATTCTCGATTTACTTGCTTTGGAATTGGCAACGGATATAGATGATGTCCGATCGCGCCTCAATAAGATGAAACACGCCCACGATCGCACTCACGATCTTGCCACGATTGAGGGGGCAGGACAGATTGATCAACTGTTGACGGGTCTGGGGTATCAATGGCGATCGTGGGTGAAGAATCGCCTCCCGGTCTTAAATTTACCGCCCATCATTTTAGAAGCTCTGGCTCAGGGGCAACTGAAATATACGGCGGCGATCGCGATCGCAAGGGTTAACGATGAAACAGCGATGCAGACGCTCTTAGACCAGGCGATCGCGGGGTCATTATCGGTCGCGCAGATTCGCGATCGCGTGCGGGCGTTGAATGCCCAGCCCCAAGATGAATTCAAAGTACGATGCGATCGCGTCTTCAAAAAACTTCGCCGTGCCGAGGCCAATCTGAACACGAAGCAACAGAAGAAGCTGGCTAATTTACTGGCCCAACTTGACCAACTTTTGGATGGGGCATAACGTTATGCCCCAAGTTTTCCAGCATTGTCTAGGAAAGTTGCTGAAGTAAAGAGTCTTGATTGGATACAGACCCTTCACGACGGGTCAGGGTATAATCAATCAGCTCATTCTAGAGCGCAATGCACTGGAGCGTCTGCCAACAACAAAGCTCCATTCTTTGCCTAACTGTATTCTCTCAGCAGTCACCGTTTGTTTGCGTATGCTGGAATCAATTTTTGCGACTTGTACTCCCCGGCCTGAGATCCAAGCTGGAGAGCTGGCTGAAGAAATATTTGCGGCCAAAATTCAGCCGGTGGTCGAAGGAAAAGCGCCCCAGGTCTATCAAGACCCATCCCGGTTTTTTGCGAATACGTTCCCGACGGATGGCGTTAAGACGCTGATCAAAGAAGTGTTTGGGCGGCTGACGGGTCGTAGTGCCGGGTCGCCGGTGATTCGGTTGGAAACCAGCTTTGGGGGTGGGAAAACCCACGACCAGATCGCGCTTTTGCATATCTGCCAACAGGGGCGACGGGTTCAGGGGTTAGAACGGTTTGCAGATTTGGAGTTGATCCCGGACTATGCGGTGCAGGTGGCGGCGATCGATGGGCGCGATCTTGATCCGCAGAATGGGATTTTACATCGTGATACCGGGGTGACAACGTACACCCTCTGGGGAGAAATTGCCTACCAGGTGGGGGGGGTTCGCGGTTATGAACTGCTGAAAGGGTCGGATGAGAGTGGGATATCGCCGGGGACATCAGTGATCCAGCGATTGATGGACACAAATCCCACCGTGATCATTCTGGATGAAATTGCCCGACATCTCCGGGCGGCGAAGGCCAAGGTGGTGGGTAAGACCGATTTGGCGGCGCAGGTGGTGGCGTTCCTCTTCTCGTTGATGGATTTGGCGGCTTCTGCCAATCATTTAGTGCTGGTTTATTCCTTGGCTTCGGCTTCGGATACGTTTGCGGATGAGACAGCGGAGCTGAATGAGTTGATGCGGGCATCGGCGCGTCAGGAGCGGGTGCTGAGTCCATCGACGGATATTGAAATTTACAACATTGTGAAGCAGCGAGTGTTTAGCAGTGTGAGCGAGGAGGCAGCCCAGGCCGCCGCCAAAGTCTATGCCCAAGCCTATCGGGGCAGCCGTCTCAATTTGCCGGATGGCTGTCAGGATGCGGATTATGCTGAGGCGATCGCGCAATCCTATCCCTTCCACCCTGAACTGTTTAAACTGCTCACCCAGAAAGTGGCCTCGATTCCAGATTTTCAACGGACGCGGGGGGCGTTGCGCCTCTTTGCGTTGGTGGTGAAACACCTCTGGCAAGACCCTGAACAGTGGATTCCGATGATTCATACCCATCACATTCCGGTGGGGGTGGATGGTCGGGTGACGGATGAATTGACCTCACGCTTGCAGCGGCCGTTGATGCGTCTTCCCATTCAAGCGGATATTTTCAGCCCTGATGGGCGGCCCGCCTATGCCCAAGTGCAGGATGAACAATGGCTAGTCGCCGGGAAGCCGCCGTTTACGACCTGGGTGGCGCGGACGATTTTTCTGCATTCGTTGACTCAGGGGATCTCGTCGGGGATTCGGCGGGCGGAGTTGAATCTGTCGGTGCTAACGCCGGGGGTGGAAACGAATTTTGTGCAAAATGTGTTGGATGCGTTGACGAAGGTGGCGTGGTATCTCGATGATGATCCGCTGGAGTCGCGATCGCGCTTCAAAGAAGAACCTTCGATTAACAAAATCATTACCGAAGAAAAAGAGCAGGTGGGCAAGGGGGAAGCCAAAGACGAACTCCGACAGCGCCGCGACAGCATTTTCGCCACCCAAGTTTTTAAGCTCGTTGCCGCGCCGCAGTCACCGGGGGATGTGGATGATGTGGCGGATGCGATCGCGCTCTGTGTGATGGATTTTGATGATGCGATGGTAGAGTCTTCCCAAGATCCGGCCCCGGTGCTGGTGGAGCGCATTTTCGGCAGCACCGGGGACGCGGGAAAATTTCGCACGTTTCGGAATCGGTTGCTGTTCTTGGTGGCAAATCGCCAAGAGCTAGACCGGACGGTGGAGTTGATCCGGGAGTACCGAGCCATCAAAACGATTGTGAAAAGTCCGAATCGCTTGCAGGATATTTCCGAAAGCCAGCAAAAGCAACTGCGAGGGAAAGAGGGAACATTGGACCTCAATATTCGGGTGGCGATTACCAACACCTACCGCCATCTTTTTTACCCGGCCAAAGACGAGGTGAAAGCGCCCCAGGGGTTGATGCACTACACACTTCCGACCCAAGACGCGAGTACGGTGAAGGGCAAGAAAAGTAATCAGCAGGCGGTGATTTTGGAGACGCTGCGGGATTGCGGCAAGGTGCGGGCCGAGGAGACGATTCGGACGAGTCCCTATGCTCCGGCGTTTGTGTTGCAGCGGTTTTGGCCAGCGGGGTTAGATTCGATCACCACGAAGGGGCTGCGGGATGAGTTTGCGAAGAATTTGGCGTTGAATATGCCCATTGATGCGGAGATTCCCCCGCTTCGCGCCACGATTCAGCAGGGATTAGCACAGGGTCATTGGGATGCTAAGCAGGGCGATCGCGTCTTGATCAAAACCGAGGATAATCCTACTCCCCAACTGGATACGGTGGAATTTTCCGATCGTATCGTCCTGTATCGGCGAGGCATTTTAGAACCGCCGAAGCCGCGAGTGGTGGAGTTGTTCGCGGAACTGCGCCAAGCGACGGGGGAGACGAAGCCGGTGGTGTTGCGGTGGCGGGCGCGGGAAGCTCTGAGTGTGAGGCTATTCCAGAATGGAGACCTGATCGAGGCGGATCTTGCTCCGTCTGGCGATCGCACCCTCGAAATTACCCAAAGCACCACGTTTAAGATCGTCGCGGACTATGGCAATGGCGAAGAGGCGGAACAGTCGGAAACGGTGCAGCTCTATGGAACGGGAACGCCTAAAACCACCAATGGTAAAGATGAGGGAATCTCGCCCTCACTCTTTGCCACGAAGCCGGAACGGTTTGACGTGACGGGAACACCGACGGCGGTGTTTACCCAACTGCGCGATCGCGCCACTGACGACAAGATTAAAGCGATCAAGGAATTAAAAGTCACCATCAACGCCCTTGAGGATTACAAGCGATTGATGACGGCCGCCTCGTTGCTGGCTCGGTTGAAGCCCCATATTGAACAGATCGTGACGGTGCAGAGTGGAGCGGGGCAGTTTTTGCGTCTGGAGTATCAGGGCGATCAGCGGGGGTTTTCCACGACAGCGAATATGGTCAAGACGTTTTTGATGCAGCCAGGAGCTAATGGGACGGCGGTTCTGTCCTATCAGTTTGAGTTTGACCCGCCGATCGCGATCGCATCGCCTGAGATGACCCAAATTGAGCAGAGTCTAACCCGCAACCCGGTAGATCGATTGATCTTAGCTGTCGCCGTAGGGTATTAAAATTGCGGGGTGTTTGTCGCGTTCCTAGTGTTGGAGCAAGATGCAGGAATTTCAATTGCGGGTTGTCCCGACGGATAACAATAATTTTGCCCTGGAGTTATACCAATGCGCCTATAAGCAGGCGGGCCAGAAGAAGCGGCCCGCTGCGAAACGGCTGGGACGGCTGAAGGGGAATGGGTTGGTGTTGGCGAAGCAGTCGATTTATCATGCCCTGAAACGCAATCACTACGATCCGCGATCGCTCTCCCACCGTCGCCAAACGCCCTATGTCCTGAATGAAACGACGGGGGTGAGTTTGGCGATTTTGTTCCAGGCGTTGCAACCGTTGCGGAAGGTGGATCGCATCCAGAGTATCGCCGCAGGGATTGAGGAGATGAGCGATGAGGAGGCGCATTATTGGTTTGCGAAGATCAACAATGGCCAGCGGAATCCGGCACTTCGGGCGATGCGGATTTTATTGGGGGACTGAGGATGACAGCGAGCTGGGGGGTGAATGGTCGTGAGCAGACTGTTCATACTCCATTGTGATGAGTTCCCAAAATAACGGTTCCCCATAGGTCAGTAAACGAACCGATGGATGCTCGTCAAACACCGCCGGATCAAATGTCACTCGCTCCGATCCCTGAGACGATCGCTCCAATTGCCAGATTGAATGACCCAAATCTGTGAAGCTGACCCCCTGCGATCGCACCCCCGCCGACTGGGTCAACAACTGCTCAACCTGTTGCCAAGTCACTGGACTGGGGGCGAGGGGTTGATTGACTTCCTGGATGTCTGCGTCTACATCACGCTGGATCATTTCATCTAAAGAGGGGCGTAATGGAGCCAGATCAAACCCCTTTTCAAACTCAGCCATCAAAACATCTTCTTCTTGGGGGTCGGCACTCATTACCGCTTTCTCGATAAAGGTGGGAACCTGGGCCAAAATCGGCTGTAGGTTGCCCACCACGTTACTGAACAGATCAATCCGTTCGCGGAGTCGTTTATAGACTTTGGCCTCAACGGTGCCGTCGTAGTAGAAGTTATGGATCTTGACGGTGGGATACTGCTGCCCGATGCGGTCAAGACGGCCAATGCGCTGCTCCACCCGCATCGGATTCCAGGGGAGATCGTAGTTGATCAGAATGCCGCAGGTTTGGAGGTTTAAGCCTTCGCTGGCGGATTCGGTGCAGAGCAAAATTTGCAGCTCACCGGCTCGGAATTGGTGTTTGATCTGCTCTTTGGGAACGGTGCGCCAACGATCGCCGTGGGGGAGTTCACCGCCGCGACCGGAATAACAGGCAATGCGATCGCCAAATGTATCCCGCAGCGTCTCCCGTAGATAGTCCATCGTGTCGGTGTATTGGGTGAAAACGATCGCGCTCTCCCGTTCGAGAAATTCCTGACGGAGGGTTTGGATCAAAAACGCGAGTTTGCTATCTTCCCCGGTGTTTTCAAATTGGCGCAGCAGGCTTTCAAGATATTCGATTTCCTTGGGGTCTACGGGTTCTTGGAGATAGGACTCTAACCCGGTGATGATTGCATCATCGGCATCATCCAATTCAGTCAAATCATCGTCCGTGAGGCTAATCCCCTCTAGGCGACGCTGGAGGGATTGCTGAATCGCATAAAACGAACTGGTGAGCCGTTTACGGTACAGGGTCATCAAGAAACCGAGGGCTTTGCGGTCTTGCTTTTGGGCAAGGCGGTAGAAGTCCCGCACATAGTCGCTTACGGCTCGATAGAGGGGAACTTCGCGTTCCGGTTCGAGGTTGATGGCGTTGTCCTGCACCAGCCGCTGCGGGATATCTTTCGCCAATAGTCCCCGCCGGAAATATTGCCGCAGAGTGTCGCGGGTATGGCGAAACATCAAATCTTTGAGGGGAGTATTAACGGTGAGAAATTGGCGGGACGCATGGATGAACTCGGTATCCTTGGCGATCGCTTTCCCATCCACGATCGCCCGTCCCTGCTGCCAAGTATCTTCGAGGCGATAGGCCAACATTCGATCTGTTTGGCGCAGATAGGCATTGAGGCGATCGCAGGGTTGACCGTGGCGAAAATAATCCACACTCATCTGCTGCCAAAATTCCACGGTGCGAAAATCGGGCTTGTCTGGGAGAGTCTCAAAATATTGGCAAAAATTATCGCCATACCGCCAGTGACCCTGCAACCCCAACAGATTCAACAGATCGAAGACTTCAATGGGGTCGATCTGCATCGGCGTGGCGGAGAGGAGAATCAAGCTCCTTGTTCTCGCCTGTAATTGCTGCATCAACTTGAGCAGGCTGTTGGGTGTTTCCTTTCGCTGTTGGGGCGACTTGCGGCGGGCATGGTGGGCTTCATCCAACACGACCAAATCCCACGGCTCCGCCTCTAACAGTTCCGCCATCCGCTCTTGACGACGCACCAGATGCGAGGAAGCCAACACTAAATCGCAACTATTCCACGGATTCCCCGTAGTGCGAGCATCTTGCTCGCTCTTGATTTCCCCCCCAAAGGGATCGCGAAAACTGCCCTGGGTATAGCTCCAAAAATGCAAGTTAAACTTCTCGCGCAGTTCGCTTTGCCATTGGGGTTGAACGCTGGCCGGTGCTAAAACGAGAACCCGTTTCACGGTTTGGCTCACCAGTAAATAGCGCAAAATCAGGCCCGTTTCGATGGTTTTCCCCAGTCCCACTTCATCGGCAATCAGAACATTACAGGGAAACTGAGCCGCCACCCGCCGCAGGATTTTCAGTTGGTGGGGCCAAGGGTGGATTGGAATACTATCGAGGCAATAGGCTAGACAGCCCTCATGCTGGGGCAGATCGCGCAGGGTTTGCCACAGGGCGCGATCTGCGGGGGAGGAACCCCCTAAATCCCCCTTTCCAAGGGAGACTTTTTCTGGCTCCCCCCTTGCAAAGAGGGGCTGAGGGGGATGCTCTTGCGCAGGAATGGGGCGGGTATCAAATTCCTGGTCGGGGTTCCAGGTGGGGCGATCGCTCGGTAAATAGCGCAGAAGTTTTCGGTGGACAGCGTCGGGAATCTCGAAGGCGCGGACATTGGGCGCAATCCCGCTCCAAAGTTCCTCGAAGCGATACACTTCCTCATTGACCCGTTGCCGTTCCCGATCGCCCTCCCAAGTGCAAAACGTATGAAACGATTCCGTATTTTGTTCCCAACCGCTCACGGATTCATTATTGGAGCCGTTAAACACCAGTTGATCGCCCGCCTCATCGGTGAAGATGCCCACTTTTTCGTGAAAGATATGGCCGGGGTCGAGTTGTTCGATCGCGCTTTCGGGGTGTCCGTTCCGTTTCAGAGGGATCGCAATTTTGATATCTAAATAATCATGCTGAATCAGCCAACTGAGGATTTCTAGTTGTTTGAGATGGGCGAAGGTTTTGGGCGGCGTGAGCGCAGCATCGAGGGTGGCGGTGAGAGCGTCGCGGAGGGCGTAACCCTGTTGGATCGCGGCGAGGTCTTGGGGGCTAAATTGACAGCCCATAATCAGGCGCATTTTGCCGCCATTTTCGAGCATCGCCCCCAGGCCACTGGCAACACGACAGAGGATCGCACTATTGAAGAACCCCGATTTGCGATCGTATTGGCGCGATCGCACCAACGCCGGAATATAAAAATCTAACAGCGGGTTTTGGTGTTGACTGGAGTAACTAATCGCCCAATCGTATGTTTTCAGCATGACGGTTGATCTGAATTGACAAAAGTTGAGATGTAGCGAAGGCTGAGCTTGTCGAAGCCTGAGCGCCGGACTTCGACAGGCTCAGTCCTCAAAGGGTTGTTTGAGATCGAGCGGGGGCAACGGTAACAACTCCACCACCGGAACGCGCAATTGAGGGAACGCCAACGGCACGATCGCACCCTGTTCCTCAATCACCAGAGGGGAGCTGTAGCCCGTCGGAGTCGGATCGCGCCACACCAGAAGCTGACGGTGTTCCACATCGATCACCCAGTAGTCAGGAATGCCCGCCTGGGCATAGGCGATCGCTTTCGTCTTGCAGTCGTAGGCTAGGGTACTATCGGACACCTCAATCAAGAGCAGCACCTCCGCAACGGTGGGATGGCGATCGCAGTAGTCGCGGTCATCCGGAGCCACGATCGCCACATCCGGCTCCGGTTCAGAATAGTTATCGAGGTGAATCGGCAGTTGAGCTTGTACCTGAGCGATCGCGCCCAGGGCAGTTTCAAACCAGCGACGGCAGCGACGGATCGCGGCGGCGTGGGGGCTTCCTTGGGGGCTCATTTTGCGAATAATTTGGCCAGCGACCAGTTCAACGGGTTCATCCGGGTGCAAAATCCCAGCTTCAGCCATGCGGTGATAATCATCGCGTGTCCAGAGGCGCAGGGATGTGGGGGAGGTGGCGATCATGACATTAAGACTCAAACAATTTCAACTGACCCTCTCCCCCCAAGTTTAGCTCTAGCTGCTCAACCACAACCTTCGCTTTAATCTCTTCCATACCGAGCCAAATATTAAGCAGGGTTTGATATTCGGGGGTGCTTTGGGGCAGGACGCGGAAGGCGACTTCGAGGGTTTTCATGAAGTAGTCATTATCGAGCAGGCCGGTATTTTTCAGGAAGCGGCGCAGAATCTGGAGGTTTTCTTCTTCGTCGTAAATCGCGATCGCAGCCATCAGCCCATCCACCAAATATTGCCCGGAAAAGTCCTCATCGGTGATGGCAAAGGCGCGTTTTTTCTGGCGTTGGGCGGGGGTGAGCAGTTTACAAGTGCCGCTGGTGGAGCTGATCAGTTTGAAGGTTTTGGCGAGGTCGTTGACGTTAAACCCACCGATGGCGAGGGCCAGTTGTCGCGCTTCATCGAAGGGGAATTCGCGGGCGGCGAAGGCATCCCAGGCGAGCAAATACCATTGGGTGAGGGCATCGAAGCCGGCGGTGTCGGTCTTGACGAGTGTGTCAAATCGATAGCTGGCGATCGCTTTCCTCGCTTCGGTGAATGCCTGTTCGGGTCGCACGGTCGCGCCGCTACTGTCGAGGACGGGCCAAGCGCGGCTAAAGATATTGAGGGCGGGGCCGAACGCGCTGAGGTACAGGTCTATTCCGGCTCCGGCGGTGACGCCTTGGGCGGTGTCGGTTTGGAGGGCGGTTTCGAGTTCGGGGGCGCGGGTGAGGACGGCGTTCCGCACTGCGATTTGCACTTCGTCCCACCAGGCTTGGGGGGCGTTGGGGTCGCGTTTGCGGCAGATGAGGAGGACGGTGCTGGAGACGCTGTTTTTCTTGGCTTGGTGGAGGTTTTGGGGGTTTTCGGTGTTCACTGCCCAGCTTGCGGTAATCTCAAATCCGGCTTCGATCAGGGATTGGGCGAGGGTGTCCCACGCGCCGGAGTCTTTATGGTTAAATTGCACGGTCATCACGCCATCGTCGCGGAGGACGCGGTAATGTTCTGCGAAGGCCATTTGCATTTTGGCTTCGTAGTCTTGGTTGGCGAGTTGTTCGGGGCTGTCACCCATGCCTCGGAAGCGGGAAGGGTTAGCAACGGCTTCGCGGTCTTTGTCGGTGAGTTCGGTTAAGAATAAATCAGGAAAAACATCCCCTAGCGTCCTGCGTAACCAAATATAAAAAAAATCAGAAA
>CAZCWE010000065.1:0-13396 GCA_964502285.1 uncultured Spirulina sp.
TGGGATTGTTGTAGATCAAGACTTGAATTTTGGCGTTGAGGGTTTGATCCGCGATCGCCTGGGCAATGGCCCCGAAATTACTCCCACTTCCGGAGGCCAACACCCCCAACTTCAGCGGTTGCGGCAGCACCAACGCCGCCGGATCAACCGGAGGCGAAATAAAACTGAGAGTGTCCGCTGTCGTTTGCGAGATTGCCAATTCTGTCATTGCCTTCATTGCCGTGGACTGTCCAAAATCAATCCTACTATCCCGTGCTTTCTCCAATCCTGCCTCGGACTCCCCCAAAAAACTTAATCCCCATGATGAGATTTCCTCAACGCAGCCCGAACCGAACGGGATACACTAGGGAAGGGTACACCCCACAATGCCCGCCCCCGCGTCGCAACCCATAGGTGAGTCTCAATGTCCCAAATTGAAATCAAGTCCCGGTTGGTAAACACCCGCACCGCGCCCCCGCTGCAACCCCGTCGCCGGGTGATTACCGAAAGTGCCCTGGGCTTGGTTTCCACCCGCAGTTTTCCGGCGATCGTTGGCACAGCAGACATGATGCTCAAATCCGCAGGCGTGACCCTCGTGGGCTACGAAAACATTGGCGGCGGCTACTGTACCGCGATTATCCGGGGTAAAACCGCCGATGTGCGCCTCGCCGTCGAAGAAGGAGCGCGAACGGCGGATCAATTTGGGCAACTGGTCTCCAAAATGGTCTTGGCGCGTCCGATGCCCAACCTTGAAGCCGTTTTCCCCATTGGCTCGAAATTTTTTGAACTCGAACAGGAACAGCGCGGCCATAGTCGTCTCAGCAATCAATCCCTTGGACTGCTGGAAACGCGGGGGTTTCCGGCGTTGGTGGGGGCCTGTGATGCCATGTTGAAGTCCGCTGAGGTGTATTTAGCCGGCTATGAAAAAATTGGCGATGGTCTCTGTACCGCGCTGATCCGGGGCACGGTGGCGAATGTGGCGGTGGCGGTGGATGTGGGAATGCACGAAGCCGAACGCATCGGTGAATTCAGCGCGGTGATGGTGATTCCTCGCCCCTTGGATGATTTGGAACAAACCCTGCCGATCGCAGACTTCTGGCTCGACAAACCCGAACCCCTGCCCAACCTCCTCCCCAAAGACAAACAACAGCAGGAAAAATCACGCTTGGCCCTGCCCGAACTGGAAAAAGTCCCCCTGCGCCGCCTCGACAAATCCGCTGTGCCGTTGGAAAACCTTGAAGCGATTCCTGAAGCTGAACCCGAAGAACTCGACTAAACCAGACGCGATCGCTCTCCTCTGGATCGTGGCAGTTGGTCTGGGCTTGCGCCTGCTTTGCCTCGATCTCAAACCCCTGTGGGTGGACGAGGTGATCACCAGTATTTTCGGTCTGGGGTTGGGGTTTGACGCCATCCCCACGGAGCAGGTTATTCCCCTGGCCGCCCTGCCGTTGCTCTTTCAGTTCAACGCCGCCGCCGATTGTCCGGCGATCGCCCACCATCTCGCCACCCAATCCACCCATCCGCCCCTCTTTTTCTGCCTCCTCCATACCTGGCTTGGTTGGCTTCCCCAGGCATCCCTCGCCGTCGCGACGCGCAGCTTTGCGGTGCTCTGGGGAGGGGTGGGCATTGTGGCACTGTATGGGCTGAATCGAGTCGGGTTTTCGCGATCGGCTGCGTTAACCGGGGCGGCGTTGATGGCACTGTCCCCCTTTGCGGTGTATCTCTCCCAGGAAGCGCGGCACTACACCCTCCCGATGGCACTGCTCACCCTTGCCCTCACCGCCCAGGTTCAGATCCATCATGACCTGCGCCGCAAATGTCACCGGCCCTGGCTGTGGGGGCTGTGGGGGATGGTCAGTTGTGGGGCGATCTATAGTCATTATTTTTGTGCGTTGGCGGTGATGGCGCAGGGGGTGACGCTGGTGCTGTTTTTGGGGCGCGATCGCCCCCCGATTACCCTGGGCCAACTGGGGCGCAATCTGCTCCTGTTTGCCTTGCCCTTTGGGGTCTTTCTGCCGTGGCTCCCCGTTCTGTTTCAACATTTCAACAGCCCAAAAACGGGCTGGCTCTCGCCTCCGGCTGGCCTCGCGCCCCTGGGTCAAACCCTCGTCGGGTGGATTGTGATGCTCTTCGTTCCTCCCATCGAAGGCCAACCGCGATCGCTGCAAATCGGCCTGGGTCTCCTCACCCTCGTCCTCGTGGGTGTTCTGATCCGACAGACGATCCAAGGCTGGCGGCGGCTGGGCCCGTCGGTGACCCGCTTCACCCTGACGAGTGTTGTGGCGATCGTGGTGGCGGAATATTTTCTCTTGATTTATGGGTTGGGAAAAGATATCAGCATCGCGCCGCGCTATCACTTTGTCTATTTTCCGGCGGTTTGTGCGCTGTTGGGGGCGGTGGGGTCGGTGCAGCGGGTGCGGTGGCGTTGGGCTTGGGCGGGGGTGTTGCTGGCGAGTAGCCTGTGTGTGGTGTTTAATCTGGCGTTGCAAAAGCCCTATGCCCCGGCACAGGTGGCGGCGCAGGTTAACGGCGATCGCGCCCCCATCCTCGTCGTCATGGCCTATCAAAACACCCTAGAAATTGCCGTTGGGGTGAGCTACGGCCTCGCCCTCGCTGCGACTCGTCCCCCCGATCAAGCCGCTGCCTTTGCCCTCCTCAGCTATGGTGAAGGCTACGATCTCGTGTGGCAACGTCTTGCAAGATTGGCTCCGACGGAGTTAGCGATCGCCCCCCGCGCCCTGTGGGTGATTGCGCCGGGGTATTTTGATGATGCTTTTCCGGAAACCGTGCGGCTCCGACAGGATCAAGACTGTCAGATTGATCCACTCCACTTTTATCGGATTGGCTTTCCCTATCAACGCTATCAATGTCATGAGATTTCTCAGAAAAGCAAAACCTCACCGTAAGATCCGGTGTAATCTGAATAACAGTGAATGCTATTCCAAGACTGATTGTGGTAGTGGCGTTGAACCTTGCAACTCAAAACTCACACAGTCTGACTCAACTCTGATGGTGTTGTGTATCAATTTATGAATACCCTGCTCGCCGGCCTTGATGATGTTACACGCCAGATAACCAGTATGGATCGTAAAAAGAAACCCAAAATGCTTGTTGTTGATGATGAGCCAGACAATCTCGATTTGCTCTACCGCACCTTTCGGCGTGATTTTCGAGTGTTTAAGGCCGACAGCGGGATCAGCGCCCTCGAAGTCTTATCCCAAGAAGGGGAAGTAGCGGTCATCATCTCGGATCAACGCATGCCCGAAATGAAGGGCACGGAATTCCTCAGTAAAACCGTGCCGGACTTTCCGGATACGGTGCGGATTATCCTCACCGGCTTCACGGATGTGGAAGATCTTGTGGATGCGATCAACTCCGGCCAGGTGTACAAATACATCACCAAGCCCTGGGACCCCAACGAACTGAAAGTCGTCGTCGATCGGGCGGCGGAAACCTACGACCTCCTCAAACAACGCACCGAACAGCTCGAACGCGCCGAAGATCAAGCGAAATTGCTCTCGATTATTGCGGATGTGTCCCAATCTTCAACAGAGATGTCCCAATGTCTGACCCCCTTGGCGGCGGCACTCGGTGAAAGTTTCTCGGCGGATGGCTGTGTGGTGCGTCAAGTGCAGGATGGTCAATTGGGAGGCGCAGAAGGCCGCCACGATCAACCCGTTGCGATTGAGACTGATCCCTTGGTGCAAACAGCGATCGCCAGTGGCAAAACCCAAGTGTGGGTCAACTCTCCGAGCACGCCGCCCCCGGAGGGCAGCACCTACCAAGATGCCGGTTTACAACTGCATCTTGTGTTGCCGCTCCATTACCATGACCAACTTTTGGCGGTGTTGTCGTTGCAATGGGGGCGATCGCCCAAACCCAGCGAAGAGGAAATTCACCTAATCCACCTCGCCGCCCAACAGACCGTGTTAGCCCTCGCCGCTGCCGCCTGAGTCCTGATCGCCCGGTGCGATTCCGCCCCTTTTCCCGTGCATCTATGACCGCCACTGCCCAGAATATCCGTGATCTCTTTAACCGGATTGCCCCGGTCTACGACGACCTCAACGAGCAACTCAGTTGGGGCCTGCATCGGGTCTGGAAAAAAATGGCGGTGCAATGGGCTGAACCTCGGCGGGGCGATCGCGCCCTAGACCTCTGCTGTGGCAGTGGCGATCTCGCTCTCCTCCTGGCCGATGCCGTTGGCCCCCAGGGGGACGTGTGGGGCATTGACTTTTCCCCCGCCCAACTCGCCACCGCCGCCCAACGCAGCCAGGCCCGCTTTCCCCACCGCGCCCACAGCCTCCAGTGGCGCGAAGGCGATGCCCTCGCTATCCCCTGCGCTACCCATACCTTTGACTGCGCCACCATGGGTTACGGCCTGCGCAACGTCACCGACATTCCCCGCGCCCTCCGAGAACTGCACCGCGTCCTCAAACCCGGCGGCAAGGCCGCAATCCTTGACTTTCACCGCCCGGAACATCCCTGGGTGCGCCAATTCCAAACCTGGTATCTCGATCACGTTGTGCTCCCCACCGCCACCCGCTTCGATCTCACCGACGACTACGCCTACATCGCGCCCAGTGTCGAAGGATTTCCCACCGGTCACGAACAGATTGCCCTGGCTCACCAAGCCGGTTTCCCCACCGCAACCCATTACCCCCTCTTTGGCGGCATGATGGGCGTGCTCGTTGTCCAAACAGCGTACAATCGTTAAGGGGCCGCAGCGATTAACCGGGTTGATCCAGCGGCGATCGCACCCAACTCCATCCCCTCGCGTTCTGCGATCGCGCCCGGCACTGTACCCGATGGACGACCCCTTGCTGCTTATTTTTTGGACTTGTGGAACCTGAAACCCTCTGGCTTGCGTTGATCCCACCCATCGCGGGTGGCATCATTGGTTACTTCACCAACGATCTAGCCATCCAAATGCTGTTTCGTCCCTACCAGGCGATCTACATCGGCAA
This sequence comes from uncultured Spirulina sp., assembly GCA_964502285.1. Lineage (GTDB taxonomy): Bacteria > Cyanobacteriota > Cyanobacteriia > Cyanobacteriales > Spirulinaceae > Spirulina. Next base: position 4,944 of record CAZCWE010000065.1, read on the forward strand.
ATGGCGACTGCCCTTCACCCCCGGACTGATCCCCCGGAACCAAGAACGCCTCGCCCGGCGCGTTTCTGACACGATCATGGGGTCACTCCTCACCCCTGGCGAACTCCAGCGCCTCACCAAACGCCTGCTCCAAAAAGAGCGCGTCCAAGAAGCACTCCTTTGGTTTTTACGCCTGGCCCTCAAACAAGTCCAAGCCGAACAAGAACAAAAAACCGCCACCATTCTCGCCAATATTTTGCGGGATTTATTCAGCGGGTCATTGCCGCGCATTTTGCGCGTCTTGGCCCGTCGCGAAGATTTTTTGGCCGAGCAAATTAACTATATTTTCGACCAGGTGGTGCTAGAGTTTCAGCTCACCGACAGTCAATCCCGTCAGTTGGCCGATTGGCTCTTACAGGTGGTGTTGCCGCCGGACGTGCTGCGCCAAGCCTTGATCGATTTCCTCACCGATCGCAACATTCAAATCATCGACGAAGGGCTACGGGAAAAAACCAGCGGCACTACTTGGGTGATGGCGAATCTCTTTGGGGTGCGGAATTCCCTCGTGCGGCTGCGGACGTTTTGTTTGGATGAAAAAGAAATCACCAATGCCCGGCTCAAAGAATTGGTGTTGTCGCTGGAAGTGCGCGATCGCATTCGGTTTTGGCTCCAAAATATCTCCCTCCAAAACCTGCCCCTAAGCACCGTGCGCCAACTGCGCAAAACCACCCGCGAAAGCATCCGCGCCTACGTCCGCGACAAAGGCGGCGACCTCCTCGAACAGTTGGGCGCGTCGGTGGATTGGGACGGCCTGGCGAAAATTTTGCTCAAACGGTTACGGGATTCCGAGGTGCTCAACACCTCCCTCGAAACCGTCAGTTGGGAACTCGCCCTGCTCCTCGAACGTTACCTCGAAGAAGAACTTGAAATCCTCGTGGCGAAAATCCTCCCGATCCTCGCCCTCGATCAAGTCATCTCCGAGCGCGTCATGGCCACCTCAGCAGCGGAGTTAGAAACCGCTGTGCAGGGGATTGTCAAAAGTGAACTGCAAGCGATCGTCAACCTCGGCGGCATCCTTGGCCTAGTGATCGGCAGTCTCCAATCCGCCTGGTTGCTGCTGCGTTAACAAGGCGCGAGGCGGCTAAATCGTGGGGGCATCTCGTGCCGCTTGCTGTGCCTATTCGTCGATGGGCTCCGAGTTGCCCGCTTTAACCCAGCCCTGGCGATCGCTCCCTGGCACGCGCACCCGCTCCCAGAGCCCATCATCCGTCGTATCCAAAATAATCATCGTCTCCTCATAGAGAAAACTCCCAATCTGTTCCGCATCCAGGGAGGGTTCCGCCCGCAGCGTCAACCCGTCGGGCCAGGTCACTTGTGCCCGGTAGGCCCCTTCTTCGAGTTCTTCAACCGGTTCCGGCTCTGCTTCCGGACTCGATGGAGTTTCGGCCGCTGTTTCCGGAACGATGCTATCTGCCGGGGGGGATGCTGCGGTGGCCGCACCCTCCTCGCTGTAGGTCGGACGCTCTGGGTTCACGGCCATGCGACTAAAAAAGTAATAGCCCGCCACAGCACCGCTCACCCCCAACAGCGCAACACCACAAATAATGCCCAGGATGAATTGTAGAACTCGTGAAAACGACATAGGTGTAGTGGATTAATACTGAACGTGGATCATCAATCAAATCGATGGTACATCAAGGCGGGATGGCCTTGGCCAACGTCAGGAAAAATCGGTGTTTCCCGTCAGCCTCAGTTTTAATTTATCTGCGTGACTTGGCGCAGAGCACGGGTTTGATCCATTAATGCCTCGATATCCTCCGCCGACAAGCGTTGGACATAGTTCACCTTAATCTCTTCAATCAGGGCTGTCATCAGATATTCCATCCGTTCTAGGCTTTGTTTTGCACTCATTTCGCTGGACATTGAGCGGGTAAAGGTCGCCACAATGCGATCGAGCAAGGCATCAAATTCGGGGTCTTCTTCGATCAGGTGTTGGATTTGGGTGTAGAGCACGCCATAGAGATTATGGACCACTTGCTGGGTCATTCTCTTTTGGGCTTCAGCGATCGCAGGCACGGAGGCTAATCCTTTCGCCCCCGGTGTGTCAGCGATCGCCTTATTAAGGCTGTATTCCACCAACGCCTCCACATCATCCCGCATCGCCGGCAGCACCTGATTCACCACCAACTGCACCACCAACCGCGCAATTTCCGCCACCTCATTCGTATCGTTGAGGTCAATGTAGGGATTGACATTTTGTTGGGATAAAAAGTTAGTAAATTCTCCCCGTTTAATCGACCCTTGCACCTGGTTTAAAATGCCCACCACCACCACTTCCGTGAGGTCTTCGGCAATGCTAGCCACAAACCCTTGACTGGCTTGTTTTTTGATCTGGTGCATATCGATCAATTTGGCCTGATTTAAACGGGTCGTCACCGGAATAATCCGCAACAATCGCGCCGAATTCATCCAGTAGGGAACCGGAATAAACAGCAACACATCATACCAACGCCACAACATTGCATCAAACCAGGTCACCCCCTTCCGGCGGCGGCTAATCAACCAGGTTCGAGCAATAAACTCCGCAAAAAATAGGGTCGAAAAGGGAAAATCAAGAATACCAAAATTATCCACCGGCTCCCCATTTTCACCCACCGGCCGAAAGTAATTAGTTTCCACCAAGGGCTGAATTTCTTGCTCAAAAAAGTCTAGTTGATCCCCTACATCGTTTTCTTCCAAATACTCTAAAGTCCAGAATGTTTGAAAGGCTTCCTTGGCGGATTCCGTTTCAACATGGTCGCGCATTAGGTTTTTGATCCGCTCTAATGTGCCGGTTTTATTCGCAACCTGAAAGGGGTTTGTGTCGATAATATCTTCACTTTGGCTGCGTAGAACGGTTAGGGACTGTTGAACCTGAGGCGAGTAGAGATTATAGCTAATCAGGTTTTCTTTTAAGATCTCAAATTGGTCGATATAGCGGTTCGTGTCGCGATAGGGTTCAATGCCCTTAACCCAGTCATACCAATGGGTGACGGGGAGGCTCATCACCGTCACCGGGTCTTCGGGAAAGCTATATTCAAAGTCCCCAATTTTTAAGCTGAGAAACTTAACCCGGCCTTGGAGCCAGAAGTCGCGCAGGGGAATATAGCTGAGGTCAAACAGGACAAGGAGAAAGTTCAAGGCCGCAATAATCGCGATCATCCGTTCAAACCAGAGGCTAATCCGTTTGCCGGTGGCGGAGGTGACGGAGGGAAAGGATTTGGGAAGTAGGGCCATGGGGTGTTGGGGGGTGCGATCGCAGGTCAATCCTGAGCTTTTGTAGCTCATTCTCTCCGAGTATAGCAAGGGGCGAATCATCCCTAAACCAGCCATGAAAAAAACAGCAGAAAATTAACTGCTGTTTTGCCAAGATCCTGAGCGCGATCGCACGAGAATTTAGATCACCGTTCCATCGGGAATAACCGCACCTTTCAACACCACCACGACACCACTCCGAATGTAGAACCCTTCATCTTCACGATTGGACTCTTCCACACGATCTTTATTCAAGATCAAAACTTTCTGGCCGATGCGGGCATTTTTATCAACGATCGCTCGTCGAATCGTCGAACCGGCTCCAATGCCAATGGGGATTTTGGTGGGTTCACTGGGGTTGTGACGCTCAGTGAAGGGTTCATAATAGTCAGCCCCCATCAGCAGCGAATCTTCAATTTTACAGCCCGATTCAATGCGCGATCGAATCCCTAAGACAGAATGGCTAATGCTGCAATCTTTGATAATACAGCCTTCACCAATGATCGATTCTTTCACATCACAATTGAGCAATTTGGTCGGCGGCAAATAGCGGGCTCTGGTATAAATCGGTGCTTTTTCGTCGTAAAAACTAAAAGCCGGTTTAGGCTGCATCGTGAGGGCCAAATTGGCTTCAAAAAACGCCTCAATCGTTCCGATATCTTCCCAATAGTCATCAAACAGGTAGGCCTGCAAATTGTAATCGCTGGCCGCCGCCGGAATGATTTCTTTGCCAAAATCGGTTTGCTGTGGATACTTTTCCAGTAAGTCGATCAGGACTTCTTTTTTAAAGACGTAGATGCCCATGGAGGCAATATAAGGTTTTTGCCGCGCATCTTCAGCGTTTAACCCCAGGGTGGTGGTGTCCACTTGCATCGCTTTCAGGGCTTCTCCGGTGGGCTTTTCACTGAAGTCCACCACGCGGCCATTGTCGTTGATTTTCATCAAGCCGAAGCTCGACGCGCGGCGTTCATCGATGGGAATCACCGAAAGGGTGATGTCTGCACCGGTTTCGCGGTGACGTTGAATAAAGTCGCTGTAGTCCATCCGGTAGAGGTGGTCACCGGAAAGGATCAGGTATTCATCGGCATCCCATTCGCGGAATAACCATAGGTATTGACGCACCGCATCGGCGGTTCCTTGGAACCAGTCCGGATGTTCGGGGGTTTGATGGGCAGCGAGGACTTCAACAAAACCGTCACTAATGGTTGAAAAGTTATAGCCTCGGCTGAGGTGACGGTTCAGGGACGCGGAGTTAAATTGCGTCAAAACATAAATTTTATCAATGCCAGAGTTAATGCAGTTACTGACCGGAATATCGATTAAGCGATACTTTCCGGCGAGGGGGACTGCGGGTTTGGCTCTGAGTTTTGTTAAGGGGTAGAGGCGTGTACCTGCACCGCCACCCAGTATGATTCCTAATACTCGTTTCACGGAAAACCTCTTGACTGCCTGTAGTTGACTCTCCAAGACAAGTTTATGATGGCAGGGGCAAATTGTCATAGAAACTGGGGGACTTCGCCCCTTGGATGGGGACGAATGGCGAGGGATTGGGATGGGGGATGGGGGCTATTTTGTCCCGTAGAGGCGATCGCCCGCATCCCCCATGCCCGGCAGGATGTAGGCGTGTTCATCGAGGCCCTGGTCAATGGCGGCGGTGTAGAGGGACACATCCGGATGATGGTCATGGAAGGCGGCAATGCCTTCGGGGGCGGCGAGGAGGCAAATGAACTTAATCTGCTGGGGGTGGGATTCTTTGAGGCGTTCGACGGCAGCGATCGCAGAATTCCCCGTCGCCAACATCGGATCAATCACCAACACCTCCCGCTGCTCAATGTCGTGGGGCAGTTTCACATAATATTCCACCACCCCATGGGTCGTCGGGTCACGATAGAGGCCAATATGTCCCACCCGCGCCGAGGGCATCAGTTCCAGCATCCCATCCAGCAGCCCCTGCCCCGCCCGCATAATCGGCACGAGTACCAGTTTTTTATCCGCCGCCAACATCGGCGCTTGCATCGTCGTCAGGGGTGTTTGAATCTCCGTTAATTTCAACGGCAAATCCCGCGTCACTTCGTAGGCGAGCAACATTCCCACTTCCTTGAGCAGGACACGAAATTTGGCGGTGCTGGTGTTTACCTGGCGCATCAGGGTGAGTTTATGTTGCACCAGGGGGTGATCAATAACGGTGACGAGGGCCATAGCTAAGTTCAGGGGTAAGGATTGGAGCAAAATCTATGGGCTTATTGTGGCGTATTTTTCGGTTCTGTTCTGGCCATGGGTGCGATCGCAAGCGTTGCGCTCCTGCGAAACGTTGGCCGGTAGGGGCGCAAGCGTTGCCCCTTATCTATCCAGCCCCAAGCCGCTCCAAATGCCGTAGAGCCAGAAACAACGCCGCCACCGTCCCCGCCACACAAATTTCCCCATCGCGGATATGGCTTTCAATCTGGCTCAGGGGGATTAATTCAACCGCGAGGGTTTCGGTGGGGTCGAGGGTTTGGGTTCCGGTGGGTTGGGCATTTTGGGCGAGGAAGAGGTGGACGGCGTTGGTATCTTTGACGGGGTTGTCGTAAAAGGTGGCGAGTTTCTGCCAGTCGGCGGCGATGTAGCCGGTTTCTTCTTCAAGTTCGCGCTCGGCGGCGATTTGACTGTCTTCTTGGGTGGGGTCAAAGGCTCCGGCGGGCAATTCGAGCAGGATTTGCTGCACTCCGTGGCGATATTGCCGCACACAGATCACGTCTTCATCCGGGGTAATCGGCACTACCAGCGCAATATCTGGGCGCACATTCACAAAAAAATCATCAATCTCTGTGCCATCGGGCAACCGCACCACATCCCGCCGCACCCGACACCACGGATTATCAAAAACGAGGTGCGATCGCACCATCTCCCATTTTTTCAACTCGCCCATGGTTCACCTCCTGTCGTCATTGGTGATGATATACCCTGGTGCGATCGCGCCTGAATCGTCAATCTAGCGTTGCGCCTGTCTCATTTCCGGAAAGGCTTTGCATGATGTTATGTCCAGTCGTACAGTAAAACTCAGTATTGACCCTGAATCTATGACGCTAAAGAGATGGTTTGCTCGGCGATCGCACCCTGACCCACAGCACCACACCCGTCATTCACACTCCAAATTTTTAGTGCTTCCAAAATTGTCATTGTCAGCATTTTTTCTCATTATGTTGATGACAAGAGTGAAAATCTTTCGATGAAGAATTATTACGTAACCTAGCACGTTGTTTATAAACCTAACTGGGCTGTGGCATCAGGTTATAGACTATGTAAAAATCGATTCATAACTATAATCAGCAATCAGCAGGAGAGTTAAAAATATGGGTTGGAAAGGGACATTGCGCTCAATGCAAGCTGCTTCAAGACGAGCAGAAAAAGCTAAACTTAAGCGACAGCGAGAGTATCAACGTAGACAGCAAGAATATGCAAAAATGGCTGCTTTAGAGCAGGCAAAATATGAAGTCGAGGATTTTGAAAATCACATAAAGTGCCTTGTATCTATTCATAGAGAATGTAGTGAAGGAATGGATTGGTCAGTACTTCAAACTGGTGACCTACCAACATTTCCAAAACCAGAAACGACTTATCAAGATCCTTACAGAAAAGCGATACAAGATATTGAAGAAGGGATTTATGGGAAAGCAAAACGATGGGTAAATTCCCAGCCAAAAAACACATTAAAATCTGTTACAAATATCTTTATTTTGATTCTTGGAATTTTCTATGAATCTAAACTCGAAAAACTAGGAAAAGAGTTCAAAAAAGCAGTGCGACTTGATGCAGAAGAACATAGCTTCAATGTCAAATCATATAACCTCATTGAAAAAATTGTAGAGGGAGATGTTGAGCAGGGATACCTAGATATCATTTTACATATAAATCCTTTTTCTGAAATTGAAGAAATGGGATCAGAGCTAACTTTTGAAACACTGGGAGAAAAAGCAATTCATGCAACCATCACCGTTCATGATGAAGAAATCATACCTCCAGAGCGTAAATCACTACTGAAAAATGGAGCAGTTTCAGCTAAGAAATGGACAAAAAGCCAGTTTTATGAACTTTACCAAGATCATGTTTGTTCAGTTGTATTGAGAATTGCAAGAGAGCTATTTGCCTTGTTGCCAATTGATACAACAATAGTTACAGCAAGAGGTGATCTATTAAATACGGCAACAGGACATAAAGAACTTCAACCCATTCTATCTGTTTTAATTCCTCGTGAAGCTTTGCAGTCGCTCAATTTCGATAAGATAGATCCATCTGACTCTATGCGAAATTTCAAACACAATATGAAATTCAAGAAAACGCAAGGATTTCAATCTGTTTCTATCGTGGATAGAAGTAACTAGGCGGTTTAAACTCAACTTTAAACAAAGTTAGTTAAGAGAAAACTATCATTGTTTTTCGCGTTTCAGCGGGTGATCGCGTTGATCTTTGTGAGTATTTTGTTGTCGATCTTTTTGATTGGGGGGTAGACGATCGCACCTCCGGACATGATGATGCTTGGGCAGGTTGAGGCGCGATCGCACCACAACCGAAACTCCTTAAGGATGCGTCGCATCTGGGGATTGAGACTGATTGACCGGACGCGGCGGTGCGAAACTCGCGACGATCGCCACCATCAACCACCAGAGCGTATTAATCGCCGGACGATACCACACCGTATCAAAGAGCCCCTGGGTCAACAGACCCACACCGCTGGCCAGGGCGGCCATCAGCCAAAAGGCTTGGAGGTTCTGAGCGGCGCGGAGGGCCTTGAGGTGGCGTAAGCCTTCGCCCATGGTGATGATCAGCAGCCACAGGAAGCTGGCAAAACCAAACCAGCCGATTTCTAAAATGTGCTCTAAAAAGATCGAATAGGCCCCCAAGGCGTTTTCAAATCCGGCGCGGGCGTAGAGGGGATAGACCTTTTTAAACACACCATTACCGGGGCCAATGCCGAAAAGGGGATAGTCGCCGATCATCTCAAACACCGATTCCCAGACGTTGATCCGGTAGTTGTTGCTGCTGTCGCCCCGACCGGCGAAAATGCTCATCACCCGGAGGCGCACGGCTTCGACGGCGAGGATCGCCCCCATGAGCGCGGCGGCAAAGCTGCCAAACACGAGGGGAATCAACCATTTACGCCAGAAGCGGGGTAGTAAGTCGGCGAACCAGTAGCGCAGGAG
>CAZCWE010000066.1:0-5955 GCA_964502285.1 uncultured Spirulina sp.
CCCTCTGCTTGTTGACCATTATGCCTTATGTCTTTCCAGAGTGGGGTTGATCGCCTGAAAATCCAAACGTAGGCGAGGACAAGCATGGGCATGATTCCTCGCCATCGTTGCTGGGGTTTGCTGCGATCGCTCCCCCACCCCAAAATCGTTGCTTACTCTTCTTCGCTAACGGCTTCGGCGAGAATGGCTTCGGCTTCGGCCTCAGCACTCTCCTCGGCATCGTCACTCGGCGGGTTCAGCGTGCCTTCCGGGACTAACTCCACCGTCACCTTTTCCCGCAGCCATTCGAGGGCTTGAGCTTGGAGCAGTTCTTTCGAGACAAACTCTTTAACGCGCTCCTCATCCAGGGGTTGATCGCCCAGTTGCTCGAAAATCTCTTTCACTTGTTGATCGAGTTTTTCGGGATCAGGCTCCAAGGATTCGCGCCGGGCCACTTCTTCGAGAACTAAGGTGGTTTTGAGGCGTTCGATGGCTTCAGGGCGGGCATTTTCCCGGAGCGTGGGCATCATGTCGGCCTTGAGGACACTTTGCATATCCAAACCGTACTGTTCCATCTGAGAGACCGTCTGGCGGATGATCATGTCCACCTCTTGTTTGATCAAGGTTTCGGGCGGTTCGATTTCCGCGATGGTCAGGAGTTCTTTGGCGATCGCATCTTCAATGCGGCTGTTCGTGGTGTCTTCAGCCTGCTTTTTATACTGAGTTTCGAGATCTTCGCGCAATTCCGCGAGGGTCTCAAAACGACTGATCTCCTCGGCGAAATCGTCATCGAGTTCCGGCAACTCTTTTTCCTTAATTTCTTGCAGCGTCACCGAAAACTGAGCCGTGGCTCCGGCCAAATCTTCCCGCGCATAGTCATCGGGGAACGACACCGGGATATCCTTCGTATCGCCAGGATTCATCCCCTCAATCCCAGAAATCAGGTCTTCGAGAAACTTATCCGATTCCAATTCCAATTGAAAATCCGTAGCCTCTGCCCCAGAGATGACCTCATCACTCACCTCACCATCCACCACCAAGCGTCCTTGGTAGTTCACCACCACCACATCCCCCCGTTGGGCGGCGCGGCCTTCCACCGGCACCAAGGTGGCAACTTTGGCTTGCTGGGAGGACAGGAATTGATCCACTTGGGTCGGATCATATTCACTTTTCTCGGCCTTGACCGCGAGGGCCGTGTAGTCACCGAGGGTCACTTCCGGGGGCACATCCATTGATGCGGCAAAGGTGAGCACTTCACCGGGTTTATACTGCGCGAGTAATTCGCTGATTTCGGGCTGAATTTGGTAATTCCCCAAAACGTCAATTTTCTCGTCCGAAACTGCCTTCATGACGGTGCTTTGGACTAGATTTTCCAAGGCTTCGGCGCGAACTCGTTCGGGCCCTAACCGTTGCAACAGAATCGGGCGGGGCACTTTGCCTTTCCGAAACCCAGGAATCCGCACCGTCCGAGCTAAGTCTTTGACGACTTTTTCGTAGGCCTGCTTGGAGGCATCAGCGGGGATTTCAATGGTGAGGGTAATCTGACTATTCGGTGATTTTTCCTGGGATACTTTCATGGACAACTCGCTTTCCAAACCGTAAACTTATGGGATAAATGAAGGGTGACACTGTCGAAGGAACCGCCAAACCTGTTGTGTTGATTGCAACGACTAACGTAAGACTGAGAGATTTGACACTGTTGTGGAGAGTCCACACCAAGCTGAAATCTAGGTTAACAGCAGTCCATGTAATGCACGCCTTGGCGTACCGTTGATCGGCTAACTCGTGATGTCTGGACTCACTATCATAGGATTTCACTCCCTGATTTGAGAATGCCAGCTTGGAACCTTTGTAAGCGTCTCAATGGCATATCTGGCGGGGTGTACTCCCCTAGATGCGGGTATTGATTGTAGGCAAAAGAAACAGGTTAAGCATGGCACAATCAGGACAGCCCTATGATAATAGTATATTGATGGTGTTTTCTGTCGAGAGTCTCCCTGCCTCATCTTAACGTCAGGGCTGGCCCGCTGCGATCGCGCCCGTTTTTCGCCCGCACCCCCCTCGCTTAAGATAACCTTCAGTACAATGGTTCACAGCTTGAAATCATTGAGCACCTTGGGCCAGCGATCGCTGTAGCCCCAGCCCCCAAAAATTTTTCCACCTCCGCCTCACCCGCCCCTGAATGACGTTGATTCTGCCTTTATATGTCCCAGTCACTCCCCCGAAATCATTGCTGCTGCTGAATCCCCCCATTTTTCCTGATTAACCCCTGAATCTGAATCATTAACCGTTGATGACCGCTTGTTCCTGAATCCGCGCTGATTCTCCCCTGACCTATCCTGATTTTTTTCCTTTGGAGGACGCTTTACCTTGTCAAACTCATTGCAAGTTGCCATCTTGGGCGCAACGGGCGCAGTTGGAACCGAATTAGTCCAACTGCTAGAGTCGCGAAATTTTCCCCTCGACTCCTTAAAACTGCTGGCCTCGCCCCGTTCAGCAGGGCAAACGATCCCCTTTAAGGGTCAAGATCTCACCGTCGAAGTGGTGAGCGAAGCCGCACTCCAAGGCGTGGATATCGTCCTCGCGTCGGCAGGGGGCAGCATCTCCAAAGAATGGGCTCCGAAAGCAGTGGCAGCCGGTGCGGTCTATATTGACAACTCCAGCGCTTTTCGGATGCACCCCGATGTCCCCTTGGTCGTGCCGGAAATCAACCCGGACGCGGCGGCAACCCACGGCGGCATCATCGCAAACCCGAACTGCACCACGATTTTGATGGGGGTCGCGATCTATCCCCTCCACTGTGTGCAGCCGATTCGGCGCATCGTGGTAGCCACCTATCAATCCGCCAGTGGTGCGGGAGCGCGGGCGATGGCGGAAGTGGAAACCCAAGCCCAGGCCATCCTCAACGGCGAACCCCCCCAAGCGGAAATCCTGCCCTATCCCTTGGCGTTTAATTTATTCCCCCACAATTCCCCCCTCAATGACCAGGGCTATTGTCAAGAGGAAATGAAAATGGTGCAGGAAACGCGCAAAATTTTCGGGGCTCCGGAGTTGCGAGTGACGGCAACTTGTGTGCGGGTTCCGGTGTTGCGGGCCCATTCGGAGGCGGTGAATTTGGAGTTTGATGCGCCCTTTGCTGTGGATCAGGCGCGGGACTTGATCGCCCAAGCACCGGGGGTGAAGTTGATTGAAGATTGGCAGCGTAATTATTTCCCCATGCCCAGCGAAGCGTCGGGCCAGGATGATGTGCTCGTTGGCCGGATTCGCCAGGATATTTCACACCCCAATGGTTTGGAGTTGTGGCTGAGTGGCGATCAAATTCGCAAGGGCGCGGCCCTCAATGCGATTCAAATTGCGGAACTGTTGGTTAAGCGCCAGTGGCTCAAGCCCCAAGGGACAGCATTAGTGTCTACTCTGTAGGTGCTGTGACCTGGGGCGGTGGGTGCGATCGCTCCCCCGGAGCAACTAGGGAGCAAAACGGGAGACCCCAGGGTCAGAATTGGTAACGTTGTGAATAGTGACATCAGGAGAACATGACGGTGTGAGTGATTTTGGCAATGTAGTAACCGCGATGATTACGCCGTTTACGGCCAGCGGTGAGGTAGATTACGCAACCACAGAAAAATTCGCAGACTATCTGGTCACCCATGGCACGGACACCGTGTTAGTGTGTGGCACCACGGGAGAATCCCCAACCCTGACTTGGGCCGAAGAATACGAATTATTCCGGGTGGTGCAGCAGGCGGTGGGGTCGCGGGGTAAGATTATGGCAGGGACGGGGTCGAATTCCACCCGTGAGGCCATCGATGCGACGAAAAAAGCCGCTAAACTAGGGCTAGATGGTACCTTACAGGTAGTTCCTTACTACAACAAACCCCCTCAAGCGGGCTTGTATTTGCATTTTGAGGCGATCGCCAAAGCCTGTCCGGATCTTCCGATGATGTTGTACAACGTTCCGGGCCGCACGGGGCAAAGCATTGATCCTCACACCGTCGCCCGCCTGGCTGAACTGGACTCCATCGTCGCCATCAAAGAAGCCAGTGGCAGCGTCGATAGTGCCAGCCAAATTCGCACCCTAACCCCGCCTGACTTTGCCATCTATTCCGGAGATGATTCCTTGACTTTGCCCCTCCTGGCCATTGGTGGCACCGGGGTGGTGAGTGTGGCCAGCCATCTCGTCGGCGCGGAACTGCAAACGATGGTGACCGCCTTTAAAGCGGGTCACGTTCAAATCGCCCAGCAGATTCACCTCCGCTTGTTTGAACTATTTAAAGTCTTGTTTTGCACCGCCAACCCGATTCCTGTCAAAGCGGCATTAGCCTTCCAGGGTTGGTCTGTGGGGAGCGTTCGACCGCCCCTCTGTGCAATCTCTCCCGATCAAAGTGTTCAAGTCAAAACCGTTCTTGAAAATCTCGATCTGTTAACTCACACTGCTGAGTCTTAGAAACCTGACGCATATTGCAATGAATAAACCCAAAACAAAATCTGCTGCTTTAAAAATCATCCCTCTCGGAGGGCTCCATGAAATTGGTAAAAACACCTGCATCTTTGAATACAACGATGAGATGGTGTTGCTTGATGCGGGCATTGGCTTCCCCACCGATGGGATGCATGGGGTGAATGTGGTGCTGCCCGACATGACCTACGTGCAGGAAAATCGCCACAAAATCAAGGGCATGATTGTCACCCACGGTCACGAAGACCACATCGGCGGCATTGCCTACCACCTCAAGCAGTTTGATATTCCCCATATTTACGGGCCGCGCTTGGCGATGTCCCTGTTGCGGGATAAATTAGCCGAAGCTGGGGTGAGCGATCGCACCGAAATCCACACCGTCGGCCCCCGCGACATGGTGCGGATTAGCCCCTCCTTCCTCGTCGAATACATCCGCAACACCCACTCCATGGCCGACAGCTTCAGCGTCGCCATCCATACCCCCCTCGGCATCGTCATCCATACCGGCGACTTCAAGATCGACTACACCCCCGTCGATGGCGAGCATTTCGACCTGCAAAAACTCGCTGAACATGGCGAAAACGGCGTGCTCTGTCTCCTCAGCGACTCCACCAACGCCGAAGTGCCCGGCCACACCGCCTCGGAAGAATCCGTCCGTCCCAACCTCGATCGGATTATCGCCAGCACCCCCAAACGGATCTTCCTCACCACCTTTGCCTCTTCTGTTCACCGGGTCAACATCATCCTCAGCCTGGCCCAAAAACACAATCGCAAAGTGGTGGTCGTGGGCCGTTCCATGTTGAACGTGATCGCCCACGCCCGCGAACTGGGTTACATCAAATGCCCGGATAATTTGTTTGTGCCCCTCAAGCAAATGCCGAGTTTGCCCGATGAAAAGGTGCTCGTCCTCACCACCGGCTCCCAAGGGGAAGAATTGGCCGCCCTCACCCGCATTTCCAAAGGGGAGCACCGCCAAATCAGCATCCGTGAAGGCGGGGAATACCCTGGCCGTCGTTGATACCATTGACCGCCTGATTATGAAGGGGGCGAATGTGATCTATGGTCGCCAGCACGGTATCCATGTGTCCGGGCACGGATCACGGGAAGACCACAAATTGATGTTGGCTCTGACCCGCCCGAAATTCTTTGTGCCGGTTCATGGTCAATACCGGATGCTCGTCGAACATGCCAAGATGGCGCAGTCGATGGGGATTCCGGAAGACAATATGGTGATCATCAATAACGGTGACATTGTGGAATTGTCCCAAGAACGCATCCGAATTGCGGGCCAAGTGCCTTCGGGAATCAAGCTGGTGGATGGCTCCGGGATTGTCCATGACCATGTGATGAAAGAGCGTCAACAACTGGCTGAAGATGGCGTGGTGACGATCGCAGCAGCAGTGGATGGTCAGTTAAAACTGGTCGCCCGACCCGAAATCCATCTGCGGGGTGTGGCGCGTAATATTGAGCGGGAAATGTTCCAGCAGATTGTGAATCGCTCGATTTCGCGGGTGTTGAAC
>CAZCWE010000066.1:5965-9548 GCA_964502285.1 uncultured Spirulina sp.
AACCTGGCACGGCTTGAACGACTGGCGGGTACGAACCTGACTGGCGAAGTACCGTCGCCTATGCCACCTGCCGCAAAGGAGCAGCCATGAAGATCATGACGTTGAGCATTTTGGGAATAATTGTGGCCTGTGCACCCATTTCTGCATTCGGTGGATATCGCGATCTGAAGGAAGAAATCGAAGCGGCGTTAATCCGCCTGATTCGCCGTGAGTTGAACTGTCGCCCTTCGGTGGTCTTCCTGTTGCAAACCCCCGATGCGAAGGATATGGCCACGGCGACCCATTCGTCTTCCCCCCGACGGCGGCGACGCTCGACGGCATCGGCGGCGTCCTAGGCGTGACTTTCTCCCCGGCTGCTTCTACCCTCTCAGGGCGAGGGGCAGCCGGGGAGGTGCGATCGCAGTTGTTTAGATGACGGTGTTATGGCTTCAGTCCCTTCGGCAAAATCCTCCCTGCCCATTCTTGAACTCCAGGAATTGGCGATCAACATCACCGCGCTGGATCTCAAACCCGGCGTGATCAATGTTGATCTGCTCAAAATGAGCGGGGTGATTCCGGCGGAGTGGGAATTAGCCCAAACTCCGGTGCAGTCGGAGCAGGTAGTGCAGTTGAGTTTTACCAATGGCTTAAATATTCTCAGCCAAGCCCGCCGTTTGATGCTGTTGGAGCAGACCACAGACAAAGACCCCAGCACCATCCAGGGGCCAGCGATCGCCCAAGCCTACCTGAGCAAATTTCCCCACGCCCATTACCAAGGCATCAGCATTGCCCCCAAAATCCTGATCGGTTTCCCCGACCATCCCCAAGCCCCCCAACAATTCATCACCCAAAAACTCCTCGCCCCTGGGCCCTGGCAAACCCTGGGCCAAGAACCTCTCCGGGCGGCCCTGACGCTGAACTATGTCCTAAAACGCTGCCCCTTTAGCCTCAACATTGCTGAAGTGCAGTTTAATCAAGGGGCTCAAGGCGAAATATCCGGCCTACTCTTCACCGGCAACTTCACCTATTCTCTCCCCCAACCCAGCCCGACAGATCCCCTCGACTACTTCACCCAACGGCTGAAGCTGTGGCAAACCGATGTGCAGCAATTCCGAGAACTGCTCTACCGGAAATTTATGGGCGGCGGCGCGGCTCCGCAAACGAGCGTTAAGCCGACCCCGCCCCCCTCGGCTCCGACCTCGAACCCGGAACCCGACACGATTCCTCGTTCGTTGATCGATTCGATCTTTCCCGATTTATTTTGAGCGATCGCCCGCTCAACCCGAAGACGGTTCCCCCCAGTTCAGGACTTCCGGCTTCACCCGCTCCAGGAAATTGATCGCCATCACGGTGAAGGCCCCTTCTAACAAGCCTTGGCCGAGATAGCCCACGAGGGCGGCGAGGGTAGCCGTGCGTTCGAGGGTGGCATTGAGGTCAGGGGTAATCGTGCTCAGGGTGATGATCACATACATGGCAGCAGCGGTGATCACAGCGATCGCTCCCCCCAGAAAAAACACCCCTTGCCGCCAGAGCAGATTCCGAAACATCCCCTGGCCGAGTTGGACAAGATTGTAGGTCAGCAAGGCCGGCAGCCCCATGATCAACGCATTCACACCCAAACTGGAAATGCCACCATGGCCAAACATCACCGCTTGGAAAAAGAGGCCCACTAAAATCGCTGGAAAAGCGTAGTAGCCCAAAACAATCCCCAAGAGGCCATTCAGCACTAGATGGATGCTGGCCGGTGGCATGGGAATGTGAATCAGTGAGCTGACAAAAAAGGCGGCGGTGAGTAGCGCGACTTTGGGAAGCTGCACCGTGGGGTCGGAGGTGCGCCGAATTTGACGCAGACAAAACCACGTCACACCGCCCGTGAGCGCATACCCACCTACCATTAATTGAGCGGGTAAAAGACCATCTGGAATATGCATTATTGTTTTATGGGTTTACGGGTAAAAAACAGAGCTGTGCCCACGCAGCCCCAGACGATCGCGATCGCCATCATGCCTTTTTGGGCGGGGGAATAGGAACTCGATTCAGACGCGACAGAGGCGACGGAAGCCTCTGTCGTTGTGGTTGTGTTGACGGGAACGGTGACTAAACTACCATGACCCGCTTTGCGAACTTTCACATCCCACTGCCCGGCTTGATCCGGCACGAACTGAAACCGGCCTTGGTCATCGGTGAGCCCAGTTTGCCAAGGTGTTTCTAGATCATCCGGGGCGTAGACTGAAACCTGTGCCTCGTCCATGGGGTCGCCGCTTTCATAGGTTGCGGTGATCTCCACAGATTGGCGCAGGGACACATCTAAGGAACTGCCGTGGGCGATCGCCGGAGGGACACCGCCGAGCATCACCAGTAAAGGAATAAAATATCGCATTTTCATGACATCACTCACGCTCCGAACTATCATCGTTTTACCCTCACAATGCACTGTTTTTTGTACTGATTAACTTTCAGTATTAGCATCATTTAAGGATGCAGTGGAAAACTCACAATGACCTTCTCCCACATGACCCATTCCCTGTAAGGTTTTGGTTAAGATTTCGGCATCCTCAGAACTCAGTTCTTGCATCAGTTCTGAATAGGTGATCTCCACGGTTCCCTCGTCTTCAAACGCCGCCAGAGGAGTAAAGCCTAACGCACCGGTATTAATGTCATCATCCGGGGCGGCTGTGCCATCTCCAAATAAATGATCCCAATGGGTCGTCACTTCTAATTCTCCGGTTTCATCCGGTTGGACTAGGCCTTTGCGTTCATCTCCCACATAGTCCCCACAGCGGTAGGCGAGGGGGCGATCAACCTGGAGTTGAAAGTTGAGGGTGGTGTCGTCTTTGCGGGCAACTCCTACGAGTTGGATGGCGGGTGTGTCGGGTTGGCTCACGAGTTGCCCGGCGATCGCATTATAAGACCCCGCCGGAACTGCATCTTGGGTGACCACCGTAACAGCCCCCTCTCCTTCCGTCAGATCCACCACCACCGGTTCATCCACGAGGATCACCTCTTGTTGTGGTTCGTTGGCCTCGTCTTGCTCGGCTCCGTCCCGTTGAGAGGCGATCACAGAATCGAGGTTAAGCGTCACACTTTCAAATTCAATTTCCCAGCCATCTTTTGTGACTAACCCCTCATGCACAAATGCTTCACCATTGGCGACTAATCGTAGCTGTCCTGTTGAAGATTCGGGATTGACTTGAGTGCAACCTGTAGCGACAGATACTAAATTGATTGCTAGTACAGCCCACTTTACTTTCTGAAAACTTAACATTTATTCTTTTGCTTGAAGACTTGCAACGCAACTGTAAAATGCTGTAACAAATGCACACCATACTGACAGCGAAACGTTGTGATCATTGTTGAGGATTAATGCTTAAACTTCAATGCCCCATAAGGGGATACCACCCCCAAAGTTTTCCTATCATTTCCTTCATAATTGCTGATGTTAAGCTCAGATTAAGGATCTGTTGGATGGGGGTGGGAGGTTGAGGTTAGAAACCAAAGATGAGCGGCCCACAGTGGGATTCACCAGCTTTGATTCCCAATGTGTCGGGGCGTTCTCTGGGCTGTGGGGCGAGGTTATCAGTCGCGGTCTGCGGGGTCGAGAAAG
>CAZCWE010000066.1:9558-13329 GCA_964502285.1 uncultured Spirulina sp.
CGTCGTCGATGTCCCAATATTCGTGATCGGACGGTGGAGGGGGTGGGGTGGGCTGGCTGGAGGTGCGGCTGAGGGCGATCGCTTGCACGTAGTCGAGGCGTTGGGTGAGGTCTTGGAGGGATTGGCGCAGGCTGGTGATTTCGGTTTCGAGGTTGGCGAGGCGCGGTGCGTTGGTGTTGACGGTTTCACCGAGGTAGTAGGCGATCGCTTCGGTCATCACATCGGCGGGGGCCTTTTTCCGTTCGGCAGCTAACCGTTCCAGCTTCATTTTCCACGCCAAGGGCAGATCACAATGCACTTTGACAACATCACTCATGGCAGTCACACAGGAAATCGTTCAGGGTATGTTACGCGATCGCGGTTTGGGTTCGCCAAAGAAACCGCCCGGTTAAGACCACCGCCGCCACGATCAACCCCCAGACTAAGCCAATCCACAGCCCTACCCCCTGCCACGGCCCTACAATGCCTAACAGATAACTACACCCTAAGCCCATCCCCCAATAGGACAGCAGCCCGATCCACATCGGCGCGTAGGTATCTTTGAGGCCGCGCAAGGCTCCATTGGCAATCACCTGCACCCCATCAAAGATTTGGAACAGGGCGGCAATGCGCAGGAGGCTGACGGCGTAGCGAATGACGGCGGCGTTGTCGGGGTTGGCGCGATCGAGGTAGATGCCGATGATTGACTCCGGCATGAGCCAAAACAGCACCCCCATGCAGCCCATGAACAGGGTTCCCACGCCAATCCCCACACAGCCGGCTTGGCGCATCCCCCGGCGATCGCTCTGGCCATAAAATTGGCCGACGCGAATCGTGGTGGCGTGGGAAATGCCAAGGGGGATCATGAAGGTAACGGCGGCGGTTTGGAGAGCAATTTGGTGGGCGGCGAGGGCGGTGGTGCCGAGGGTTCCCATCAAATAGGTGACGCAGATAAATAGACCGGTTTCTAAGGTCATCAATCCCCCATAGGGGAGGCCGATGCGCATCAGTTCGGCGATCATGCTTGGCTGCCAGGGGCTGGGGGCAAAGAAGCGGTAGGGGCGGAAACTGGGGCGATAGAGAATGACGCCGAGGGCGATCGCAAACTTGACCCAAAAGGAGATTGTACTGGCCCAGCCTAACCCGGCTAACCCCAGGGCCGGTAAGCCCCAGTGACCGAACATCAACCCGTAATTCAGCACCACATTTAACGCAATCCCTAACCCCATGATTTGCATGATGATCTGGGGTTGATTCACCGCTGAGGCGAGGTTACGAATCAGGCTAAACCCGATGGCGGCGGGGATGCCCCAGGCGATCGCTTGGAGATAGCCTTGGGCCAGTTGGGCGGTGGCGACGGATTGACCCAAGTGGGGGAGGGCAGTGGCGAGATGCCAGACGATCAGACTCAGGGGGGTGGCGATCAGCACCGTGAAGAGGAGGCCGTGGCTGCTGATGGTGGGAAGGCGATCGCGCTGTCCGGAACCAATGGCGATCGCGGCCACCGTGCCCACCGAGGACACACAGCCCACCCCGATGATGAGCAGCGACATCACCGACATCGCCCCCAAGGCTCCCGCCGCGAGGGACTGCTCCCCCAGCCAGCCCATCATCATCGTATCGACGAAATTGGTGGCAGCTTCGGAGAGTTGGGCGATCGCCAACGGAAAAGACAACTGCACGCAGGCCCGGAGTTCTTGGCGGAACCGCCAGGGCATGGAGAATGAAGACATAGGGCTCGCATTTCTGAACTGAACAACAGACCCAACGAAGAGCGACTCGCCCACAGGGCCGAGGCAGACCCGTTCTGAATCGCCCGTAATACAGAATACTACAAAGTGCAGTGTTTCCGCGTTGCCCTGGACGATTCTCGAAAAATCCGTGCTTTTAGCTACAATTCCAAACCCAATCTATGTATAGATCCTGGCGAATTGAATCCCCCCTTTCAACCGGTCAATTTTCCGCTACACTACTGAACAGTTCAGCTCAATCTAACCCGCGTGACTTCTCGTTCTGTGCAGACATCCACTCAACTTTTACTCAGTATGACGGCCCTGCCCTTTTTAGGGACGGTGCTGCTGGTTGATGCGATCGCGCACCACCTGCAAACCTGGGGGGAAACCAGTGAAGAACTACTCCGGGGCGATCGTCTGCCCACAATCCCCTTCCCGGCTCCAAACCGCCCTCAACCCTAGCAACACCACGAATCAACCCCACTTAGTTTACAAATCGTAACTCTGTGTTGCTAAACGTGTCGATTCCCAAAAATCTCAATCGAGATCCTCTAGACTACCCTAGTATCTGCAACCATCAGACATCATGAGTTCGCTGCTTCAAACCTCAGAGCAAACCTTGCAACTGCCGTCTAATTCAATGCTTATGTTGCACCATCGTCTTAGGATGGTTGAAGACTTGTGGGAATCTGTTTTGGTTGCCGAATGCGGTCAACCACTGGTGGATCTTCTCCGTCAACTCCGCTCCATGTGCTCCCCCGAAGGACAAACCACGATCCTCGACAAAGCGGCGGTTCTCCACCTCATTGAACAGCTTGACCTCAACGAAGCCATCCGCGCCGCCCGTGCCTTTGCCCTTTACTTCCAACTGATCAATATTGTTGAGCAGCATTACGAACAGCGCGAACAACGCCTTTCCCGTCGCGCCACCTACAAAGAAAAGTCCCCCGCGTTTCTCTCCACCCCGGACACCCCTAACACCACTGAGCAGACCCTAGACGGCACTACCGCAGATCATTCAGGGGAGGCCGCTGCGCCCCTCGGTGCGAAGCAACTCGAACGCAACCTCCAAGACAGCGAACTCGTTAAGCCCAAGGCCGGAACCTTCCATTGGCTCTTTCCCTACCTGCGGCAGCAAAATATGCCGCCCCAAAAAATTCAACGCCTGCTCGATAACCTCGATATTCGCCTCGTCTTTACCGCCCACCCCACGGAAATTGTCCGCCACACGATCCGCCGCAAACAACGCCGCATTTCCAACACCCTGCGCCACCTCGATCAAGCGGAGGAAGCCTATCGCGGCTTGGGGTTGACCAATTCTTGGGAAGCCGAAACCGCCACCCGCCAACTCCACGACGAAATCCGGCTCTGGTGGCGCACTGATGAACTGCACCAATTCAAGCCGACGGTGTTGGATGAGTTGGACTACACCTTGCATTATTTTCAAGAAGTCTTGTTTGATGCGCTGCCGGAATTGGCGGTGCGCCTCAAGCAGGCGTTGCAAGATACGTTCCCGACGTTGCGATCGCCCAAAAATCGCTTCTGTTATTTCGGCTCCTGGGTCGGCAGCGATCGCGACGGCAACCCCTCCGTGACCCCCGATGTCACCTGGCGCACGGCTTGCTATCAACGCAACATCGTTCTGGAAAAATACCTGCTCTCGATCCAAGAATTGATCAATCAACTCAGTCTTTCGCTGCATTGGAGCAACGTTCTCCCGGATCTCTTGGATTCCCTAGAGCGCGATCGCACCTATCTCGGCGAAGTGTATGAAAAGCTCGCGATCCGCTACCGCCAAGAACCCTATCGCCTCAAACTCGCCTACATTCAAAAACGCCTCGAAAACACCCGCGAACGCAACCACCTCCTCACCAGCAGCGACCCCCATCAACAACGCCTCCTAGACGAAATCCACCCCAAAACCATCTATCAATCCGGCGATGAATTTCTCGCAGAATTGTGTCTCCTGCAACGCAACCTCAGCGAAACCGGCATCGCCTGCCAAGACCTCGACAAACTGATCGCCCAAGTGGAAATCTACAGTTTCCACCTGACGGAA
>CAZCWE010000067.1:0-10302 GCA_964502285.1 uncultured Spirulina sp.
AGGGCAGGGCTTGGCGGGGCGGTTCGAGGGGAATGGCTAAATTGCAGTCGCGGCCAGCGGTGGCGATGGCGCGATCGCACCCCTGCACGGCCTCCGGGAGGGTGGCCACGATCTGCGCTTGGTCGAGGATTTCTGCTGCGTGGACGGCCATTTGATAGGCTTCGGGGGAGGTGCGATCGCATTGGGGATTCACCAACACCAACTGCGACAGACCCATATTTTTCATCACCCGTGCCACCGACCCCACATTCAACGGCCCCGCCGGTTCCACCAGCACAATCCGAATCTGCTCTAACCCCATCCCCCCTCCTGACGCGAAGCTCTGCGCACCGCCCACTGTACGGCAATTTGACAAAATCGTTAAAAAAATCCCACAAATCTCCAAACTCACCGGGAGAGAATGGCAAGGTAAAGTGAGCGACATTAACTAGTTATGTGAGGAGGGTGAACCATGTCGGAATTTTTAGATTTTCTCAAACACAAATACGCCTACGTGGCGATCGGGGCCTTTAAGCCGGGTCGGTTCAACGAAGCCGAGCAGCTTTTTGTGAAAGCCGTGTCCACTTATACCGAGGGCTTTGAAGGGGCCTATATGCTGCAAAAACCCGGCACGGACGAAGGGATCGCGATCATTCTTTGGGACAACCCCGAAGACATGGAGGCGAATCGCAACGAGGTTCACGAAGCCTTAATTAAAGAAATGGGGCATCTCTTCGCCGCCCCGCCGGAAACCTCATTCTATGAAGTGTGCAGCGAAGTAACCCCGAAGGCGACCTCGGCATAATATCGCGCTTTCACCTGGGGAGCTTGGGGCGGATCGCAGCCACCCCGATCGGGCGATCGATGCCAAGGTCGTGAAGTTGCTAGGGTGGAGAGTGTTGATCGCCAGGAGAAAAACCCATGGCAACCTACATCGTCACCGGCGCAAACCGAGGAATTGGGGTGGAATATTGTCGGCAATTGCAAGCACGCGGCGATGAGGCGATCGCTGTCTGTCGGCAGAGTTCACCGGAACTGGATGCGGTGGGGGTGCGGGTGGAAACGGGGGTAGAGTTGACCGATCCAGACGCGATCGCTGCCTTTAAAACCCGTCTGGGGGATCAACCCATTGACGTGCTGATTAATAACGCCGGCATTGTGGAGCGGGTGGGGTTGGATGATCTCGATTTTGAGAGCATTCGCCGCCAGTTTGAAGTGAATGCGATCGCGCCGCTGCGCTTCACCCACGCCCTCCTCTCCCACCTTAACCCCGGCTCCAAAGTCGTCCTGATGACCAGCCGCATGGGCTCCATCGCTGACAACACCTCCGGCAGTTCCTACGGTTACCGGATGTCGAAAGTGGCCCTCTCCATGGCCGGAAAATCCCTCGCCCTCGACCTCAAACCCCAAGGCATTGCCGTCGCCATCCTCCACCCCGGCCTCGTCCAAACTCGCATGACCAACTTCACCCCCAACGGCATCACCCCCGCCACCTCCGTCGGCAACCTCCTCGACCGCATCGATGCCCTCAGCCTCGAAACCAGCGGCACGTTCTGGCACGCCAACGGCGAAATCTTGCCTTGGTGATTGCCTACGGAATGCAGGGCTTTCCCTCCGTACTGCATGATCCTAAAAAACAGCATCTACCGTTCCACGCTATTTGTTAATTAGCAGGAAAAAGCCATGGACTATGAACCGCTTCAGTATGAATTCAAGAACTCCCCCACCCTGAAACTATTAAGAAGCCAAAATGCAGCCTTGATCTTGAGCTTTTTATCCAAACAGTTCAAAGAAACTCTAATAGTTGAAATTACCCAGACTGAGCTAGAAGAAAAACTCGAAGACTATCTTGATTTTCTAAGAGAAATTCACCCTGATAGTTACCCACGCTCTGCTCGGGATTACATCAATGATTGGTGTAATGATCAACTGCTTCGGAAGACATTTAATGTCAGCGATGATCCTGTATTCACCCTAACGTCAGCGGCAGAAAAAGCCATCACTTGGTTAGAAGACTTGCAAAGCCGGGAAGAGTTTGTCGGGGCAGAATCTCGATTTTTACAAATCTTTGATCTTTTGAAAGAGATCCAAGACCGTAGCACCACTGATGTGGAAACACGAATCGCTCAGCTCGAAAAAGATCGCGATCACTTCCAGCAAGAAATTGATGATATTCGTCAATCTGGCAGGGTAGAACGCTATGACTCAACCCGCCTCCAGGAACGGTTTATCTGGGCTAATAAAGTAACCCGTCAACTAGTCAGTGACTTTAAAGAAATTGAACAAAATTTCCGGAATTTGACCCGTAATGTTCAAGAAGCACAGTTTGCAAAAGACAGCCGCAAAGGAAACGTTATTGGTCGAGTTTTGGATGTCGATCAAGAACTCAAAGACTCGGATCAAGGCCGGAGTTTTTACACCTTTTGGCATTTTCTCATGTCGGATCGCAAGCGACAGGAGTTAAAATCCATCATTCAAACCGTCTATCAACTTGAAGAACTAGAGCCCCTAGCGCCACAATATTCCACACTCCGCCGCATCGAGCGAAACCTACTCAATGCGGGCGAATACATCGTGCAATCGAATCATCGACTGACCGAGAAACTGCGTCAGATGCTAGATGAACGCAATCTTCAAGAAAATCGTCGCGTGGTGGAATTGATGACCGAAGTGCAACATCTGGCGTTACAGATTGCGCAGTATCCTCCCTCTGAGCCAGATTTTTGGACTTTGGCTGGAAAACCTGCGGTCTATCTCATGATGGCACGTCCTCTACATCCATTAGAAGAATCAAAAGTTCCAACCTTCTCCCTTGATTTTTCGGATGTGTCGGCGGTGGTTCTTGATGAGGAAATGGCTGAATTGTATCAACAGTTTTATGTTGATGAAGATGCCTTAGTTCAACAAATTGCCAAAAGTTTAGTACAGGAGTCAAGCCTGACATTGCCTGAGCTAATTGAACTCCATCCCATTACCCAAGGATTATCAGAAATTGTTGCCTATGTTGCGATCGCTACCCAGTCCGACCGCCATACTGTTGATTCCAGTACAATGGATACGATTACCATCACTGGGTTAGATCCCGATACACAATTGCAACTAACCCTGCCCCATATCATTTTTTATCGCTAATTATTTCCAGCGTGCAACCCCAAACTCCTAAACCCTACGCTCCTGTCATTCTCAAGCTCTTGCAAGGCGTGATCTATAGTGATGATCCCCATTGGCAGCGCTTACAAAATTACCTGACTCCTATTCGGGAATATTTTCGCGTGATCGGATTACAGGTACAGAATTATGAAACCGAAGGATTTGCCTATCTAGAGCAACCTGACCCTGATCCTGAAGATGCTACGGAACCCCTGCCCCGCCTGACCACTCGTCATCGTCTCAGCTTTAAGGTCACGGTTCTCTGTGTTCTGCTGCGGGAACAGTTACGGCAATTTGACTCCAGTGATTCCACTGGGCGACTGGTGGTGAGCATTGAAAAACTCCGGGATTTATTGCAACCCTATTTACACGCCGGAAACAATGAAGTAAAGTTTCGACAAGAAGTTGATAAACTGGTTCAACAAGTTCTAGAACTGGGATTTCTCAAGCGTCTCTCTAGCCAGGAAGAACGTTACGAAATACGTCCGATCTTGAAAGCCAAAGTCGATGCTAAAATGCTGGAAGATTTAAAAAAAAAGCTTAGTGTCTATGCAAACTCTGATTCCGTTTGATGCTTTTGTTGATTCATCACATCCTGCCATGTCTGGTTTTCGCTTACAGCGCTTCGAGGTTTTGAATTGGGGGACATTTGATCAGAATCCATGGATATTAGAGTTACATGGGGATACGACTTTACTCACTGGGGCGAATGGTTCAGGTAAATCCACATTAGTGGATGGTCTGCTCACCCTATTGGTTCCCAATAGACGTCGCAATTACAACCAAGCATCTAGTAACACTAGCAAAAAAGAACGTAATGAAAAGAGTTATGTGCAAGGAGCCTATAGTCGCACTCGTTCTGATGAATCCTACGGATCTAAACCAAAACTACTGCGGGAAAAACCATCTCTTTCTGTGCTGCTCGCCTATTTTAGAGATCAAAGTAGTCAGCAAGACATAACGCTTGCACAAGTGCTATGGATAGAAAATGGCTCTGTTCGCAAGTTTTTTGTGATTGCAGATGCTGAATTGGCGATCGCTTCTCATTTTTCCCAATGCACACGAATTTCTGATCTGAAGAAGCAGCTAAAGGCGATGGGGGCTGAAACGTTTGAAGAGTTTGTCAAGTATAGTCAAAAATTTCGAAAATGCCTTGGCTTAAAGTCCGAAAAAGCCTTAGATCTCTTCAATCAAACAGTCAGTATTAAAGAGATTGGCGGATTGAATGATTTTGTCCGCAATCACATGCTCGAAAAAACGGATGTGCAAACCAAAATCCGTGAATTACAAGAAAGCTATGAGAATCTCACGATTTCCCATGCTGCTATTCAAACTGCGCGAAGACAGCTAGAAGCATTGTCTCCCCTAGCGGAAGAAGCGGAAAAATACACCAAGCTCAAGCAACAAGTCACATCCTTACAACGGCTTCAAAATATTTTGCCGACATTTTTTGCGAGTCAGACACTCAATTTGTTAGAGAAAGAACTACAAGGTATTGCCCAGCGCCTGACCCAGAAAATACATCAACGGGATGAGAGCGATCGCCAACTTGAAACGCTACGCCAAAAAGAGAAAGAGCTTGAATTTGCCATTAAACAAGATAGTGTGGGGCAGCGTCTCCAGGAACTTACACGAGATATTAAACAATACCAAAGAGAGGTTAACCGTAAACAACAGCAGGCAAACAGCTATAACCAATTAGCTCAACGATTAGCACTGTCTGAATATTGCGATCGCGATACCTTCTATGCCGCTAGAACCAAAGGAGAATCGTTAAACCAGGACATCAGCACCGCATTAGAAACCTTAGAAGTGCAGCGCGATGCACAAAAGCTAGAGTTTGCAGACTTACAAAAGCAGCAGACGCAATTAACAGAAGAATTAACATCACTGCGTAGTCGCAAAAATCAAATACCAAAAACGAATCTTGATATCCGCGATCGCATCATTCAGGAGCTCAAGCTATCAGATATCGATCTTCCCTTTATTGGAGAACTGCTACAGGTTCGCCCAGATGCTCAAGAGTGGGAAGGAGCGATCGAACGGCTACTCCGGGGATTTGGCCTGTGTATTTTAGTGCCTGATCGTTACTATCAGAAAGTCAATGATTATGTACAGCGCACTCATTTACAAGGGCGAATTGTCTATTATCGCGTGACCCCCCCAAAGCCCAACCCAACTCAGCGAGCTCTTGATCCAAAACGCATTCCGTATAAACTAGAAATTAAGCCGGATAATGAAACCTTTTCCCAATGGTTGCAGGAACAATTATCTCAACACTTTAATTATGTTTGTTGCGACACCCTAGAACAGTTTCACCATGAAAATCGCGCCATTACTCCCACCGGTCTGATCAAGCATGGGGGTGAACGTCATGAGAAGGATGATCGCAGTCGAATTAATGACCGTCGCCAATACATTCTCGGCTGGAACAATGCCAGTAAAATTCAAGCGATCGAAGCCGAATCAATGCAAGTGGATCAGCAACTTTTCCAGATTAATCAGCGGATTAAAATACTAGAAAAACAGCGTGGACAACGAGAAAGTCAACGCTCTTGGCTGCAAGAATTCATGAATTTTGTTGACTTTGCTGAGATTGATTGGCAATCGGCAGAGGCTGAAGTTCGTGAATTGCAAAGGCAACGTCAACAGTTAGAAGCAAGTTCTGATCGCTTAAAGCAGCTCGAACTTCAGCTTAAAGACACTCAGTCAAATATGAGTCAAGCTAGACAGCAGCGTGACCATCTCATTGGAGAGATTAAAACCCTTGAAAATCAGCAGCAGCAATCGATGCAGAGGCAAAATAACTGTCAAGCTATTATGAAAACGGCTTCCACTTCGGACATTGAAATGTTTGCCAAGAGAATGGCTGTTAAACTCAGGCAATATTCACAGACATTGATATCTATTGACCAAGACAAAAATGATTTGAATAATTATCTACAAGAGCAAATTCGTCAAAAAGAAAATCAGCAGAATGGTTCTCAAAGCGCTTTGAGTATGCGAATGCTCAATTTTAAAAATATGTTTCCTGAGGCAGTATTTGAGTTAGAAACATCTCTGGATTACTTAGATGAATATCTGAAATTAAGGGCAAAAATTGAGCAGGATGATTTACCGCGACATGAGAAGAATTTTAAGAAATTAATGAACGAAAAGATCATTATTGCAATTTCCATGTTCAAAAATGCTTTAGATATACAAGAAGAAGATATTGAGCAAGCCATTGATGAACTTAATGACTCTCTCCAGAACATTAGCTATACAGAATCCACTTATATACGGTTATGTTGTGACAAAACTCGCAATCGCGAAATTCGAGATTTCAAGGAAGATCTAAAAGTCTGCTTGGGTAATGTAGCGATGCAAAGTGCTGAAGATAATGAAGAGCGCTTTCAAAATATTCAGAAACGCTTGATCGAGCGATTTAAATCTGACGATCGGTGGACAAATTTAGTGACTGATGTGCGGAACTGGTTAGATTTTTCAGTGAGTGAGCGTTATGCTGCTGACCACAGTGAAAAAGAACATCATACCGACTCTTCCGGAAAATCGGGTGGGCAAAAGGTGAAGTTGGCTTATACGATTTTAGCGTCTGCGATCGCATACCAGTTTGGACTCAATCAAGAGAACAAAAAACAAAAATCATTCAGATTTGTGGTAATTGATGAAGCTTTTAGCCGGTCAGATGATAGCAATTCTCGCTATGCCATGGAATTATTTAAAAATCTGAATCTACAGCTTTTAGTCATCACCCCTAAGGATAAAATTAATGTGCTAGAGCCATATATTGCTAGCCTCCACTTTGTTTCTAACACTCCTGAAGGTGACTGTTCTAAGCTTGCTTCAATTTCCATCGAAGCATATCGTCAGAATCGTCAAAAAGTATTTAGCCCTAACCGTGATTAATTCGTCGCAAATTATCCAAAAAGCTGAACGAAAATATTCAGCTTTCTTGATTTCCATTGTCACAGGAGAAAGCTTCTTTCCTATCAATTTTTCCATTGGCACTTTACCCAAAGACTACCTTGATTTGCGCGCAGGTGTGACAGAACTTATTGATCAGTCAAAGCAAAGTTTAGGCTATGGCTATGTTGTGGAGCTAGAAACTCGAAATACTCGCAACTATGGGATGCAATCTCTGCCCAAGCGCGTTTTTTTTGAAACTGAGCGAGACTATCTCAAATGTCTTAAAAAAGAGAAAGAGGTCGCTCAATTTAAAATCAATGTTGAGCACATTTCCACTCGAATGCCTCAATTGCAGGATTGGCTATGCAGTAATGTGCTGAAAGTTGTTGAATATAGCGATCGCTGGCCGGATCTACTCAAGGTCTGTCAGTATTTTGATCAAAATCCAAGACCGAATCTATACGTTCGAGAATTATCCATTTCGGTTCATACTAAATTTATTGAACAACATAAAAAAATCCTTCGCAGTCTGCTCGAAGCTATTCTTCCTGTTGATCAATTAGGATCTTTAGAAGGGGAGAAAGACTACACTTTTGAAAAGCGATTCTCGCTTAAGTATCGTGAGCCACTCATTCGATTGAGACTTCTCGATCATTCATTGCAATATAAATGTGGGATACCGGTAACGGATCTGAGTATTCCTATTTCTGAGTTTAGGCAGTTGAATCTATCCATAAATCGCTGCTTTATTACTGAAAATTTAATGAATTTTCTGACGCTGCCGTTTCATAAGGAGAGTGTTGCTATTTTCGGGAGTGGTTACGCAGTACAGAATTTAAAAACAGTGCCATGGCTATGCCATTGTTCAATAGTTTACTGGGGAGATTTAGATGCTGATGGGTTTAAAATCCTATCTCAATTACGATCTTATTTTCCTCAAACGATTTCGATGATGATGGATCTGGAGACATTTAATCAATTTACTGAATTTGCTGTGTCTGTCGAGGGAGCGATCGCAGCATCCTTACCCCATCTAACCGAGGAAGAATTAACGACATATACCCATCTGGTGACGCATCAGAAACGTCTAGAGCAAGAGCGCATCAGCCAGAACTATGTTAATCACGTTTTGCAACGTTTCCCCGGCTGAGCTTGGTGGCGTCAGCTCCCCCGTGCTTTGACTGGACTCTATTCCAGACGAATCACCGGCTGGGCTTGCTCTCGAAACCCATGGGTTAATTCACTGAATTTCAGATGATTTTCCCTAAAGAACCGTGAAACAGTTTCGAGGGGTTCAGGTTTTGCCCTAAACTGTGTAATGGTTTTCACATACGTTTACAAAAAAAATAAAGGATCGGAATGGAAATCGGGACAAAAGTGCAGGTTCGACGGATTCGGGATCGGGTATCGGATGATGTTGCTGACAAGCTTGGCAAGATTGGCACGATCGCAGGCTACAAAATGACCGACGGGAGCGGTGTCGGTGCATTGGTGGAATTCGACGATAAAACCAAAACCTGGTTTTTCGCAGACGAACTCAAAGAAGTTTAATACGCTCATACCCCAAACTCATGGCTCAAGTTCTGACATTTATTGGTAAAGGCGGTGTCGGCTGTACCACTCTGGCGATCGCCGCCGCGAAAAAGCTCGCCCAACAGGGGGAGCGGGTGCTGCTCGCCTCCCAAGATCCGAGTCCAGTGCTGGGGCTGCTGCTGGGTCATGAGGTGGGGATTGAACCCCAAACCATTGCCCCCAATTTAGCAGCGGTGCAGTTTAGTTCACCGGATTTAATCACCCGCGTTTGGGAAGACGAGGTGAAGGCGCGGGAGGCGAAATATGTGCGGTTTCCCCTGTTGCGCAATGTGTATGGCCAAGAGTTGGGGCTGTTTCCGGGCATGGATTCGGCGTTGGCTCTCTATCAAATTCGCACCTATAACCAGAGCAATCAATACGATGTGATTGTCTATGATGGGGCGGCGGATTTGAACACGTTGCGGACGTTGGGGATTCCGGATACGGGCAGTTGGTATTTGCGGCGGTTTCGGAAGGTGTTGCTGGAGTCGGATTTGGGGAAAGCGATCGCGCCTTTTATCCAACCCCTCAGCAGTGCGATTCTGAATGTGTCGTGGTCGTGGGATAATTTCGCCGACCAGCCCACCCAAGAGACTGAAGATTTACTCGATGAGGGCAAAATGGCGATCGCTAACCCCAAACGGGTCTTAACCTATCTCGTCACCGACGCTAGCCCGGCCGCGATCGCCACCGCTCAATATTATTGGGGCAGTGCGCAGCAGGTGGGCTTAAGTGTCGGCGGTGTGCTGTGGAATCAGGCAACGCCCACAGATGAACAGGTGCAGGCCTTTTTACCAATTCCGAGCACCCCAGTTCCCACCTTGGCGGGGGGCGATTGGGAGGCGATCGCTGCCACCCTCCCCAACTTTCGCGACACCGACCACATCCCCCGCCCCCTCACCGTGGACACCGCCAATCGCCAAGTGCGCGTCTTCCTACCGGGCTTTGATAAAAAACAAGTCAAACTCACCCAATACGGCCCCGAACTCACCATCGAAGCGGGCGATCAACGGCGCAATATTTTCCTGCCGCCGCCCCTCTCCGGTCAGCCGGTCAAAGGGGCAAAATTTCAAGACCATTACCTGATCATTTCCCTGTAGCCACTGAACCCATGACTGACGAACAACAAACCCCAACCCCCGAAGGCTCCAAAGCGCGGCAAATGTTAGGCATGAAGGGAGCCGCCCTCGAAACGAATATTTGGAAAATTCGCCTCCAGTTGATGAAGCCGATCACCTGGATTCCGCTGATCTGGGGGGTCGTCTGCGGGGCGGCATCGTCGGGGGGCTATGTGTGGGGCTTTGAAGACCTCCTCAAAGCCTTCACCTGTATGCTGCTGTCGGGGCCAATCATGACGGGCTACACCCAAACCCTGAACGACTATTATGATCGCGAAATTGACGCGATCAACGAACCCTATCGCCCCATCCCCTCCGGCGCGATCCCCCTCGGTCAGGTCAAAGCGCAGATCGTGATTCTGTTGGGAAGTGGCTTTGCTTTGGCGGCGTTTCTTGATATTTGGTCGGGCAATTCCTTCCCGATGATTACGCTGATCAATGCGATCGGGACGTTTCTCGCCTATATCTATTCCGCGCCGCCGCTGAAGCTGAAGCAAAACGGCTGGTTGGGAAATTATGCCCTCGGCGCGAGCTATATCACCCTGCCCTGGTGTGCGGGTCATGCTCTGTTTGG
>CAZCWE010000067.1:10318-13311 GCA_964502285.1 uncultured Spirulina sp.
ATTGCGATCGTCAATGATTTCAAGAGTGTGGAGGGCGATCGGCAACTGGGGTTAAAATCCCTGCCGGTGATGTTCGGCGTTAAAACCGCGTCCTGGATTTGCGTCTTAATGATCGACATTTTCCAAGCCGGAGTCGCCGCCTATCTAATCTTCATCCACCAAAACCTCTACGCCACGATCCTCATTCTCTTCATCGTGCCGCAAATCACCTTCCAAGACATGTATTTCCTCCGCGACCCCCTCAAAAACGATGTCAAATACCAAGCCAGCGCCCAGCCCTTCCTCGTCTTCGGCATGCTCGTCGCCGGTCTCGCCCTGGGTCACAGCTCCCTGGTGTAATCAGATTTGATGGAACTTAAGAAAATGAGCCAATCATGTCTTGTGGGATAGTTCGGCTGTCGGGCTACTTTAACTCGTTGATATTCATCAAATTGATTAGATTGAGAGGAGTCGGATATCATCCAGTGGTAGATGGGAAGTCAACCGAAGACTGAGCGAAGTCGAAGTCTAAGGTTTCCGGGGTTCGACTCCGCTCACCCCTCTTGATGACTCACATTTCAATGCTAGACGCTCTACCACTGAAGCGATGCACTAAGGCAATCTCTAACCGTGCTTGACATCACCTTCTACACCCAAGACCGCGAAGCTGCCGACTACCTTGATGTTTCCGAAGACTTTTATGAGTGGTTGGCGAAGTCTCCCTTTAGCCGCATTACCCCGGCTGAGGTACAAGAGATGACCGTTGATGGTGAACCAATCCATGTCCCGATTATTCTCCTCGAAGGCATTAGCCGTCACCGTTTCAGTGACTTTCTTCGCGATGCCATTGTGCAAGAAAGCGACGAAGTGCTGCAACACACCCATGCAGATTTCACAAAAGACGATTACCAAACGCTGACCTTACGCCTGCGCGAACTCCAATCCCTCCGTAAGTGCATCGAAAACGAACAATATTAAGTATTGTCAGACTTACAGTTAAGGGACTCACCTGACCCTACGATCGCTCATTCCCATTACGCAGTAGGGTACGGGTATGATGGCTGCGCTACCCTGTGAGAGCATCCTGAAACATCTGGGTTCGGGATAGAGTGCGATCGCGACTTGGCAAAGTTTACGGCAGGATCAACGATTGAGCGCATATCTCGATGGCTGAAATCCTTATTTTCTCGTTGCAGAATTGAGACGATTGCCAAGTCGTGAAAGATAAATGTTGAACTGTGATTGTCTTTGAACCCTAAATAATGAGAGTCCCTAGTTAGCATAGTGCTATTACAGTCAGGACTTACACAATGAGGTGCAGAAACAAGGGGCTTAAGCCCCTTGCCTCCACGAAAAATTGAGAGATTGGCAAGAAATTTGCGTAAGTCCTGACAATCTTGAGCGTCACCCTCTAGAAGTCACACCCATGAGCAAAAAAGTTGAAAACACCTATCTGCAAGAAGCCCTCGAAGATCAGGCAGAAGTTGGACGCAAGTTGCGGAGACAGGCGGTTGCCCCCGCAGTCGCCCATGTATCCAGCGTGCCTCAGTCCCAAAACCTAGCAGCGGCTCCTTCTAGAGGCCGTCAAGCATCAGCACCAGCCAAGCCCGTCGCTAATGATGCTAATGTCTCATCTACGAATCACGGTCGGGCGATCGCCTATCGGATTGTGGGGTTTTGGTGGTGGAAGAGTGTGATTGTGCCGCCCAATGCTTACGTGGTGCATACGAGGAAGGGTCACGCCAAGCCGATTCACTTGGGGATGGGGGTGTCGTTTCGGTTTAACCCCTTGAGTGATGCGTTTTTGATCATCCCCTCAGCGGTGCAGACCATTTTGATCAATGCCCGGTGTATTTGTCGAGAGCGGCAGGGGATTTTGGTGCAAGCCTATGTGCAATGGATTATTGATGACCTGGAAACGGCCTATTGGAAGCTGGATTTTTCTGACCCCGATGACCCCATGGGCATTGTTAATGTGCAACTGCGGGAGCAGGCAGAGGCGGCTATCAAAGACAAGGTGGCAACTCTGAGCATTGATGAGGTGCTGGCGGATAAACAACCGATTATTGAAGAGTTGACCTTTCGGCTGCGGACTGTGGCTGAAGGTAGTGCCGAAGCGGGGGAAACGCAGGGAGGATTGGGCCTCAAGATTGTGACGGTACAAATCAAAGAAGCGATCGTCAGTTCAGCCGAACTCTGGGAAAATTTGCAAGCTCCGTTTCGAGCCGAGCGGGACAAGTTAGCTCGTTTGGCGGAGATTGAAAATACGCAGGAATTGCAGTCCCGCGATCGCGCCAACAAGCTCACCAGCGAAATGGCAGATCTGGAGGTGACGCAACAGCTCGAACAACTCCAAGCTACCCAAGCCCAAGAACGCTATAACCGCGAATCCGCTGAACGCATCCGTCGTCAACAGCTTGAAGAAGCCGCCCAACAACAGGCGATCGCTGCCGAGAAAGCTACCGCCCAAGTCCGCAATGAGTCAGAGCTAGAACTGAAATTACAAGCACTGGCCCTTGAACAACGTCGCCTCACGGCAGAGATGACCAAGATGCAACAGCAAATGGAACTAGACGCGATCGCCGCCCAACAAGAACGGGCCACCGTCGCCCAAGAGCTGGAAATCAAGACTCTCCGTCATCAACAGCAAGTTACGGCGGCCACTGCGAATTTAAACATTGAACGGCAGCAACGCGAGATTGAGAACACTCACACGGAGGCGGCGTTGCGATCGCAGCTCATCCAAAACCTCCCCCAAATCGCCAAACATCTCCCCCAACCGGAGCAGCAAAATACCACGATCATTTCCACCGACGGCCAAGAAACAGCAGCCAATTCACTGTTAAGTTTGGTGAGTAGTTTGCTGACGTTGACCAAGGGAATTCGCTCTCAGGGCAACGGCCCGGATGTGTCCGAGTTGGACAATATTCTTCAGGAGTGACACCCAATCTTAAGAGGTACATCCTGACGTGTTGACATCCTCCCCAGCCGAAAGGCGTGGGGATTCCCAGTCT
>CAZCWE010000068.1:0-5154 GCA_964502285.1 uncultured Spirulina sp.
CGCATTCCGTGGCCTGGGTGAGGGCAATGTCAGGATCATCGGTGGTGAGCAGTTCGATCACATGGGCGGGGTCGCCAATCCGCCCCACGGCATTAATCCGCGGCCCGAGGCGAAAGCCGATCGCATCCGGTCGCATCGGTTTGCGCTTTTCGTCCATTTGCGCCAACTGCATCAGGGCTTGCAAACCAGCAAGGGACGACTGCGGCAGGGTTTTTAAGCCCCGTTTAACCCAACGCCGATTCACTCCCGTTAGGGCGGCCAAGTCTGCGATCGTCCCCAAGGTGCAGAGATCCAACAGCGTCACTGTCAGCCCGCCCAATTGCCCCAACGCCTGCCCCGTGGCCACCGCCAACACATAGGCCACCCCGACCCCGGCCAAGGTGCGATAGGGGGAGGTTTCCGGCAAAAGTTTCGGGTTGAGAATCGCATCCGCTGGGGGGAGTTTCGGCGGTAAATCGTGGTGATCGGTGACGATGACGCTAATGCCCAAATCCACCGCACGATGAATCGGATCATAAGCCGCGATACCGTTGTCCACAGTGAGGATCACCCCTACGCCCGCGTTAGCGCAGTCTTCTACAATCCGCTCGTTAATCCCATAGCCTTCATCCATGCGGCTCGGAATTGCGTAGGTCACTTCCGCCCCCCAATGGCGCAGGGCGCGGATCAGTAACGCCGTGCTGGTCATACCGTCGGCATCATAATCGCCACAAATCACGATCGGGTCGTGGTCTGCGATCGCCCCTTGCAAAATCCCCACACTCTTGGCCAAATCGGGAAACTCGTCGATGGGAGCCGGCAGGGTCGTTAATTCCGGATCAACGTGCTGCTGCGCCTCCTCCGGGGTGGTAATGCCCCGATTGAGCAACACCTGCACCAAGAGCGGCGACAACCCCGTCGCCGCCACTAAAGCGGGAATGCGATCGGGCTGGGACGGGGCAAGCTGCCAACGCTGGTCAGGAAGTTGAGTCATGGTTTCGGCGGTGTCCGCGCTTGGTGCAGGTTAAAACGAATTATGCCCATAATATCGGTCAGACTGGCTCACTCTGCCGGAGAATGCCCCGTTGGATTAAAAGACCCTAAAGTTTCAGAATTTTGGTGCAGATTGGTAGCGATCGCACAACATCCCCTCAGGCCCGCTGATACAGTAACGTACTGGTTGCTTAACTACCCTTTAAACGTGACCGAACCCCCCAAAATAGGACAGTTTTCAAACTTCATCTGCACTGTGATGCCTAGATTTGGATCGGTCAAGGGTTCCCCTGTCCTCCAGAGATTGCCATGAACGAACTGCATCACCAAACCCACAGCATCAACCGGGTGTCCTTTTTTCGGGAAGCCGCCCCCTACATTCATTCCCATCGTGGCAAAACCTTCGTCGTCGCCTTTGCCGGTGAAGTGATCGCCAGTGCCAAATTTCCCCAAGTCATGCAAGATTTGGCGATCATCTCCAGCTTGGGGGCCCGGCTGATCCTCGTCCACGGCACTCGCCCCCAAATTGACGAACGCCTCTCAAAAAACAACACCCCAATCCAGATCCACAACGGCATCCGGGTCACCGATCTGCCCACCCTCCTCGCCGCCCAAGAAGCGATCGGCTTTCTACGCATTCGGATCGAAAATCAACTCACCCACATCCTCAATCAGCCCTCCATTTCCAGCAACGGCCTCGGCATCATTTCGGGAAATTTCATCACCGCCCGACCCATGGGCATTCATGATGGTGTGGACTATCGGTTTACCGGCATCATTCGCCGGATCAATCACGACCTGATCCAACAACAGCTAGACGCGAATCATATTGTGCTCCTCTCGCCGATGGGCTATTCTCCCACTGGCGAAGCCTACAACCTCCGCTATGAACATGTGGCGATCGTGGCGGCGAAGGCCCTCTCCGCTGATAAGTTGATTTTCCTCAGCTATCACCCCCTCAATATGCCGCGCAAACTGACCCTTGATGAGGCCCAAACCTATCCCCATGAATTCATTCCCCCTGCCTTGGAAGCCCTCGATGCGGGAGTGGATCGGGTGCATTTGATTGATGCGGAAATGGATGGGGCGTTGCTGTTGGAAATGTACACCCGTGATGGGGTGGGTACGATGATTTCGGAGGACAAGTTTGAGCAGTTGCGATCGGCAACTGTTGAAGATATCAGCAGCATTTTAAATCTGATTCGCCCGTTGGAAAATAAAGGCACGTTGGTGAAGCGATCGCGCGAACATTTAGAGATGGAAATCCATAATTTTCATGTGATCACCCGCGATGACCAAGTGATTGCCTGTGCGGCCCTCTACAACACCGACGATGATCAAGTGGGGGAGTTAGCCTGTTTTGTGGTGCATCCCCAATATCGAGGCTCCCAACGGGGCGATAAGTTGCTCGATCATGTCACCCAGCAGGCTCACCACCAGGGCAAAACCAAACTTTTGGCCCTCACCACCCAAACCACAGACTGGTTTCGCGAGCGCGGCTTCACCAAGGGCAAAATCGAAGACCTCCCCCCCAACAAAAAATCGCTCTACAACTATCGGCGCAATTCCCAAGTTTTGTTTAAACAAATCACGTCATAAAGTCTGGATTTATCCGTGCGCGAGGTGGTGTGCCTTAACTGTGGGATGCACCACGATCGCGATCAAAATGCAGCGCAAAATATTGAAGCCGTCGGGGTTGGGCAGACCCACGACGTTAAACGGACAGGGAGAGAGTGTAAGACTCCGGTAGGGGCTGTTCTCGATGAGCTGTCTACCCATCAGGAAGTTGGCCATTTGGCTCGCTAGACTGGGAATCCCCACGCCTTTAGGCTGGGGAGGATGTCAAAATATCCCCTGAGAAGCCCACCCTATGCTCGTCCGCG
Organism: uncultured Spirulina sp.; assembly: GCA_964502285.1. Classification (GTDB taxonomy): domain Bacteria; phylum Cyanobacteriota; class Cyanobacteriia; order Cyanobacteriales; family Spirulinaceae; genus Spirulina. The sequence goes on from CAZCWE010000068.1 coordinate 2,856, forward strand.
AGTTAGGACTGGGAGTCGTCACGAGCGTTGGAAGCGGAGCAGTTCGATGGATTGGGCGGTGAGGAAAATGCCGAGGAGGATGTAGCTGGCAAAGACGAAGAGGCTGCTGCTGTCAAAAACACCTTGCACCATCGTGTCGTAATGCTTAATCAGGGAAAGGTGAGCGATCGCCGCTTCCAAGGGTTGCCCCAACTGCTCCGCCACGAGATCCACCGTAGCCAGACAAATCACCAGGGTAAAGGTGAGAATCGCCGCGATGATCGTGCTGCTGGTGAGGGTGGAGAGGAACATCCCCAAGGACAATAGGGCCGTGGCGAGCAAAATTAACGCCAAATGGGCCAGCAGCGGCACAGCGGGCGGGACAGGGCGATCGGCCGCCGCAAAGGCCACCAATTCCAGCACCAACATCGGCATCAGCAACGTGATATAAAACACCACCACCCCCGCCAATTTCCCCAACGCCACCACCCAGTTGTAGACTGGCGAGGTGGCGAGGAGTTCGAGGGTGTGGGCTTTGCGTTCTTCGGCGTAGAGTCCCATGGAGAGCAGCGGCACGATGAAGGAGGTGAGCGAACCAATGATCCCCAAATAGCGAAGCAGGAAGAGATAGGGCACATCCACCGGCGGCATGGGGATGCCGGACTGTTCACTGAGGGCCACTTCTTGGATAATGCCCTGATCACTCAAGAGCAAATACACAAACACGATCCCCGACAGCAGCCAAAAGACACCGGCCACCACGTAGGCCAGGGGAGAGAGAAAGTAGCTTTGCAGTTCTTTGCGGAAGATGGCAAGGATGTTAACAAAAATGGTCATTTTGGCTCTGGGTTGGCAGCTTCGGGGGTGGGTTCGGTGGGGGGAATGGGTTCTTCGTCGGGGATCGGTTCGGGGTCTTCAACCGGGGGAATGGGTTCCTCTTCGGTGGTGAGTTCGAGGAAGACATCTTCGAGGGTGGGGCGGGTGCGTTGCATTTCGTGGAGTTGACCGCCGGACTTGATGATCGTGCTGGCGATCGCAGCTCCCGGTTCGCTGTGGCCCTGGCAGGTAATATTCAGCAGCATCCGTGCCGAATCGGGCAAGGGCGACAGTTGCACATCGCGCACGCCGGCGATCGCATTTAACTTTTGGGTCAGGAGTTGCGTCGCCCCGCTCACCTCCACCGCATAGCCCAGGCTGCCCACGAGGGCTTCCATCAGGGTATCGGGGGTATCGGTGGCGACGATCGTGCCGTGGTTGATGATGGCGACGCGATCGCAAGTCATGCTCACTTCCGGCAAAATATGGGTCGAGAGAATGATCGTATGATTCCCCGCAAGGCCTTTAATCAGGTGGCGCACCTCGATGATTTGACGCGGATCGAGGCCCACGGTGGGTTCATCCAGAATAATCACCGGCGGATTATGGACGATCGCTTGGGCCAAACCGACCCGCTGCCGGAACCCCTTCGAGAGGCGACAAATCAGGGTATCTTGTTCCGTTTCGAGGTTACATTGCTCAATGGCGCGATCCACTTGGGCGGCGCGATCGCCTGCGGAGACTCCCTTAATCCGCGCCACAAAAAAGAGATACCCCCGCACCGTCATGTCGTCGTAGAGGGGCGGCGTTTCCGGTAAATAGCCGATCCGCTGCCGGACGGCCATGGATTGGCTGTGGACATCGTAACCCGCCACCCGTGCCGTTCCCGCCGTTGCCGGTAGGTAGCCCGATAGAATCCGCATCGTCGTGGTTTTTCCCGCGCCATTGGGGCCAAGAAAGCCTAAGATTTCCCCCGGTTCGACGGTAAAACACACATCCTCAATGGCTGGGTGGGGGCCATAGCGTTTACTGAGGTGTTCAACTTCAATCATCGGTGCATTGCCCTCATCGCAGCAGCCTGTCGTCCGTTGTCTTGTCTGTCCATGGCTATTGTGTCACACGGTCGGCCTAGGGTTTGTCCTGTTGGAGTTTCAAACGGTTTAACTCCGCTTCGATGCGATCGCGCTGCTCCAACGTTTGAAAGCGCGACTCAATCCCCTGCGCTCCCAATTGTGTCACGTCCCGCTGCGCCTCAAGGTCTAAAATTTGCGCTTCGACCTTGTCAAACATCGCCCAAGGACTGTCTTCGGTATCGGCCAAGAGAACCTGAAGCCGTTGACTGGCTTGGGCTGATTGGAGTCGCGCTAAGACCATATCACGCTTGATCCGGGCGTGATTGTATTTGGTTTCGAGGGTGCGGAGGTCTTCGCGTTTGAGGGCGAGAGAGATCGCGTTCGCGTGCGAACGGGGCGTGGATACGTCGATGCCGGGCGCGTGCTGGTGT
>CAZCWE010000068.1:5164-13224 GCA_964502285.1 uncultured Spirulina sp.
TGTATTTGGTTTCGAGGGTGCGGAGGTCTTCTTTGAGTTGCGCGATCGTTTCGGTTTGGGTCTGGATTTGGGACTGGAGGAGGGCGGCGGTGTCGAGGTAGGTTTGGCGGCGGGTGAGGGCTTCGCGGGCCGTGGCTTCATTGCCTTGGTTGAGGGCGAGTTGGGCCCGTTGGTGCCAATCTGCGGCGGCGGCTTCGTTGTGGCGGGCTTGGCGTTCGGTGCGTTTTTGAGTGGCGATCGCCTGGGCTACCCCCTGCCGCAACAGGGTTAACTCTTGGCTCATCTGCCCCACGATTTGCTCTAGCATCTGGGCCGGATCATCCGTTGCCGTGAGCCAATGATTCACATTCGCCTGCACCACTTGCCACGCTCGCCCTAACAAACCCATGACCTTTGTTCCCCGCTCTTCTTACTGATCCTAACCCCTCAGTCTCATTCTTGAGCTTGATAAATCTGCGCCACAATCCCCTGAGTCTGCACCGCATTCACCAACCGTTGCGCATCGGCCGCATTGTCAAACGCCCCCAACTGCACCTGAATCCCCTGGGGAAACCGCCGCAAATAAGCATCCGACACCGCCGATCGCGCCTGCTGTAACGACGCTTCCCCGGTGTACGTCACCAGCACATAGTAATACGGGTCATTCGCGGGGGGAGCACTGGCCACGTTCGGCAGGGTTTCCTCGTCCAGTTCAGGGGCGGCGGGTGTTGCGTCGGGGCTGGGAATCGGAGAATTGGGATCAGGCAGGAGGGCGGAGGTGAGATCCGACGGCCGGCCGGGGATGGGTGCAGCCGCATCGCCCGCATCGGCAGCATCAGGATCGGGCTCGGCGGTGCTGTCCGGGTTGGGATCATCGTCATCGTCGGCCAAATCCGGGCCGGTCATATCGAGGGGTTCACCACTGGGCCCCACCTCGGACGGAACCGTTGCCGTTGTCGCGTCGTCGCCCGCGTCGGCGGGTTCTGCCACGGGTGCGGGTTCCCGGAGAGCAAAGACGATCAAGGCGATCGCCACACCAAGCATGGCGATCGCGCCCACATTGAGAGGATTCAACCAAGGTTTGCGCTTCGGTTTTGGGGTGGGTTCCCCATCGAGGGTCTTGAGCAGTTTTTCCGAGGAGGCGAGATACTCTTGGGGGCTGGTGGCCGCATCCGGTGGGCGTTGGGGCGTTTGGGTATAGTTGGCAATGTCGTTATCTTTCGCCTTGCTGCTGTTACTGGGGGGCGATGCCAGGGCCATGGCCGCTACCTCAGACGGCGGTGATGATGGAACCGGCTCATGCTGTTGCCGCTGCCGACGATAGCGGGCCAACTCGGTATCCACATCAACATCAAGACAAGCCAGGGCCGTCGCTAGGGTGGGGTGAAGGTTAGTTTGTGGGTCAGTCATGGGGCAGAATCGTCCAAAGCTACCAAGGGTCATCCTGTTCAACAGGATACACCAGACATTCAGTTCCGATAATGACCAGCAAGCCAAAGCCAGGGCAAACGCAGACTAAATTTCGAGCACTGAGCTTGTCATTTCGAGCACTGAGCGGAGTCGAAGTGCGGCCGCTTACCCTTCGACTCCGCTCAGGGTGCGCTAGGTTGCTCAGGGTGCGCTAGGTTGCTCAGGGTACGCTAGGGTGCTCAGGGTGCGCTAGGGTGCTCAGGGTGCGCTGGTTCCATGTTTTAACAAACTTGCCCCCAACATACCCGCATGGATCACAGCTTCGGGATTAATAGCGAATCCGGGGGTCGATGTAGGCGTTGATCAGATCGATCGCAATACTGGCAAAGACAACAATCACCCCAAAAAAGACCATGATCCCCTGCACTGTGGGGTAATCCCGCAGGGAAATCGCTTCGTAGAGGCGGTTGCCCAAGCCCGGCCAAGAAAAGGTCACTTCAGTTAAGACGGCTCCTCCGAGTAACGCGGCAAAGGTTAACCCTAGAACGGTAATCACGGGGATCATCGCGTTTTTGAGGGCGTGGGAGACGAGGATGGTGCGATCGCTAATTCCCCGCGCCCGTGCTGCTTCCACATAATCCGCCCGCAAGGTTTGTTTTAAATTGACCCGCACAATCCGCTCAAAAATCCCACTCAGCAACAGCCCTAGGGAACAACAGGGCAGCACAAGATGATGGGCGGCGGTTAATAACGCGCTCCAGTTCCCTGTGAGCACACTGTCGAGGGTGTAGAGTCCGGTGATCGTGCTGGGGGGGTCGAGGTTAATCGGGAAGCGTGTCCCCAAGGGAAACCATTTAAACTGCACCGCAAAAATCAGTTGAAACACCATCCCCATCCAAAACAACGGCAGCGAATAGGTAATGATGCCAAACAAGCGTCCGCCTGCATCAAACACCGTATTCGGGCGCGACGCGGCAAACATGCCAATACTCACCCCCAACACCACCGCGACGAGCATCCCGTAAAAGGTCAATTCCACCGTGGCGGGGAAGTGATCGCGGATGACATTCCACACGGGGAGGCCGCGACTGGTGATCGAGGTGCCAAGGTCGAGTTTGAGCAGGCTGATCAGATAGCTGAGGTATTGGATGGGGAGGGGTTTGGAGAGGCCAAGTTGTTCGCGGAGGGCTTCTTTGGCGGCTTCGGGGGCGCGGTTGCCGAGGATGGCATCGGCGGGATCACCGGGGGTGGCGCGGAGGAGGAGAAAGACCACCGAAACAATGGTGAGCAGCATCAAGGGAGCAAGCAGGATGCGGGTCAGAAGGTAGTATTGGAGGGCTTTGGCGCGGGACATAGAGGGGGGGATAATATCGCTGTGTCTAACAATACCCCAAAGGTTGCCGTCCTCTCCTCTGGACTGCGCACCCCATCAGCCAAAAATATCAGCAACGGCTAGGGTGAAGTCTGGAAACAGGGGGGACGTGAGCACATCTTCCGCAAATAGGGTGCTGACTTGTTCCAGGCTGGCTTGCGATCGCCGATAGAGTTCTACCCGTTGCTGCTGCCAATCGATGATCCAATATTCCCGCACCCCCACCCGCGAGTAGAGTTTGAGTTTCACTTGGCGATCGCGGGCGATATCCCTCGGCGTTTGGGACAGCACTTCCACCACCAATTCCGGAGCCGCCGTAAAATGTCCCGACTCATCCACACAGTTGGCGACGGTCTCATCACTAATCCACACCAAATCAGGAATCACATTATCCTCCCCCGCAAAAACCAAACCGGGTGTGGTTAACACTTCTCCCGGTTGATTCTCGGCATTGTGGTTCGGGAGAGCTTTACAGAGGCGGGTTAATACTTTTTGATGTTGCCAATGGGGAGCGCGGGTCACGAATAACTCTCCGTCAATAATTTCATAGCGATTCCCGTTATCGGGAAAAAGGGCTAAATCGTCACGAGTCCAACGGTGTTGGGGGTTGAGGTTGGCAACCATAGTCTGGGGACTGGGGTGAGGGTTGGCTTGGTTCTATGGTACTAGATCGGCTTTTATTCGGGCAGATCGTGACCGGGAACCCCCGCGATCGCATCCATCGTCGCCGCCATTACCGCCGGGGTTTGTCCCGTCACGGTGAAGACGATCGCTTCACGATAGATGCGTTGGGCGGGATGGTCGAGGCTGTTGGCGGCTCCTTTTGAGACGGTGATGGCGAGATGGGCGCAACGGCCAGCGAAGGCGATCGCCTCGCCCCGCCAGCGGTAGTGCTGTTCTGGGGAGATTGAAGGATCAGTTTTGGCAGTGATGATGGTGTCGTAAAGATCCTGCCAGGTGGCCGTGAGGGATTGCACCAGGGAGGCGTTTCGCGATCGCGCCGCGATCAGATCCAAGGCCGATCGCGCATTGCCTAACGTGAAGGCTGTCGCGTTGAGAATGCCCTGACGGTCTTTGCGGTGAATCCAGCCGGGGGGCTGGTGGGCAAGGATGCGATCGCTGGGCAACGGATAGGCGGTTAATTGGGCGCTGACGGTTTGGGTTGCATTCATCGCGGCAAGGGGCATCGGCTCTGAATACTGCAACCCGGCGACCGTCTGAAGCGGCAACAGGCCAAACACCGCGCCGCCATCAGGCAGCGTCGCCCCCACCACCACCTGCTCAAAAATGTCCCAGCCCGTCACCCAGGGAATCGCTCCCGTCAGCCGATAGCCGTCCTCTGCTGGAGTCGCCCGCAGCACCGGTTCCCCCGCTCGCCGCAGGTGAGAATAGCCCACGCCCACGCCCACCTCGCCCCGCGCCATGGCTGGGATCATCGTGGTTTTCAGGGTTGAATTCGTCCCGTTGGCGATGAAGGATGCGGCGGTTTGGTGTTGGGTTTGGAGAAAGGCGAGGGTTCCGGAATGGCGGGTGAGGGCTAATTGATAGTCGTAGAAGGTGCGATCGCTCCATCCCAAGCCGCCCCAGTCCGGGCTCACCTTCGCCGCCAAACATTGCTGCTGCCCCAACGCCTGCCACCCCCGGCGGAGAGCGATCGCATCTCGCTCCATCCGTTCCGGGGGTGGGGTTAACTCGGTAAACCGGGGAAATCCGACAGCAGCCGTCACAATCACAGTCTCCACAGAATGCCTAACATTGTAGCGATCGCATTCTGGAGGGTGGGACGGCGGCGCGATTCAGGTTTACAACAAGTGGGAATCTTGCATGGCTTGACCCAATTTCAGCAGGGATTCAGTCGTCCAGCCCGATGGCCGTGATTGAGTGGGTTGAGGGGTTTCACCATAGGCCGCGCCCAAACTGTCGCTGAGATGACACAACCGTTGCACAGACCACATCGATTTTAAAGTACGCATAATGAACACTCCTATAATGTCGAACTCTTTGATTATAGAATATTTCTGTATAAAATGCTACTTTTTGAGATGCGATCGCGCTCCCGCTTAAAGCATATTTTGAGACTTCTTGCCCCGCGTCATCAACGGAATCTGCACGATTGGCACTTCAAACGTCACCGTTGATCCCAGACTTTCCCCCATACTGAAAAAGTCAATTTTGCCGCCCATGGTTTCCACGAGCCGCTGGGAAATCGCCAAGCCCAACCCTGTGCCCCCATAGGAGCGCGTCCGGCCAATATCCACCTGGCTGAAATTCTTAAACAGCATATCCAACTTATCGAGGGGAACCCCGATCCCCGTATCCGCCACCCGCACCTTCACCAAACCCGGAAACTCTTTGCCATCTACAAAAACCTGCTTTTTCACCACCTCGGCACTAATCGTAATCCCCCCCTCATGGGTGAATTTAACCGCATTGCCCACCAAATTCAGCATCACCTGTAAAAGCCGCTGATAGTTGCCATAGAGCACAATCGGCTCACGGGACGACGGCATTTGAATTTCAAAACTGAGGTGCTTCTGTTGCGCCATCGGGCGGGTTTTCTTGTCCACATCGTCGAAGAGGGTTTCGAGGGGAACTTCGGTAAAGTTCAGTTCCATCCGACCGGCTTCGATTTTGGCAATGTCGAGAATGTCGTTAATCAGGTTGAGCAGATGGAGGGCAGAGCGGTGGGCTTCTTCGAGAAATTCCCGCTGTTCGGCGGGGTCGTCGGCCATGCCGTCGAGGATTAACTTCATGAACCCGATAATCCCGTTGAGGGGGGTGCGCAGTTCATGGGAAGTGCTGGCGAGAAATTCACTTTTGAGGCGGGAGGCTTCTTCGGCCCGCATGCCCGCTTCTTCGAGTTCTTTGTAGAGGGTGGCGTGGGCGATCGCAGTCCCCACATGGGCCGCCAACTCCCGCACCAGTTCAATTTCCGCATCGTTCCAGTGGCGACGATGATCGCACTGCTGCAAGCAAATCAACGCATTGCGCTTGTTTTGATAAAACGTCGAAATCACCAACACCGATCGCTCCTCAAACGATGGGTCTTGGATATAGTCGAAGGCCAGCGGCTCATCGACGGAGATCGCCTGCTCTAGATACGGGGTGCGATCGATGGGAAAGCGTTCCCCCAACATCGACCGATAATTCGGCTCACAATATTCCGACTCCACCCGGAGCGTTTGCGTCTCCGCATCATAGGCAATAATCAAACAGCGCGTCACCCGGACTTCCGCCCCCAAACTATCCACCGTCTGCTGCCAAATCGTTTCGAGATCCAGGGTGAGGCGAATATTTCGCGAAATCTTGGTGAGCAGGTTTTGATAGGGATTGCGCCGAATATTGCGGGCAATTTGCGTCACCAAATCATTGTAATTATTGTGGGGAAGCGTTCCCGTCAGGCGGTTCGTCCGGGTGAGGCCGTCTTGTTCGAGAAGTCGCCCCATCACCAGCACTTCCGTCACCCGCCCCTCATGTTTGAGAATCGGGCTGATCGCCAATTCCACCGGGAATGTTTTGTCCCTGTACACAAAAAGGCAATGATAGTTTTCCGGGACGCGCCGTTCCATTACCCGATGAATGGTTTCTAGGTAATTGTCGGCTGCTACCGGTTTGAGTTGTTCGTGCTCCGGATTTTGATGGGTCAGAACGTGGGGTGACGCATCAGGTCGGTTCGATTGACGTTGCCAATAGAACGAAGAGTAGCGGCCTGAACTGTCCTGAGTAAAGGCCAATTCAGCCCCTAGATCCTGCCAGCGAATCGGATGTTGGGGTGCAGAAGCCGCATCCATGGCACACAATCACAATGTTAGTGCAGTTTACATGTTCATCATACTCGGAAATTTTCTACTGACCCGGAAATTACCGTCCAGGGGGCTTGGACGGCATTCCACGGCAGCGGCAGCTTAGTCGTTCCATTCGCCACGGGGGGGAACGGGCGGGTTGCGTCGGAACGTGCGCGATAGTTCGTCGTCTTGTTCGCGATCGCCCCGCAGCCATTGTTTGATTGCCGTTTCGATAATCCGGCTGGGGTCGTGGCTGAGGTGATGGAGCTGATCAACAAGGTCAGAGTCAAGTTGAATGGCAACTTCGACTTTGTCAGCAAGGCGTGGGGACTGGGTGACGGGATCGTTCATACCTTTAATAACTTTATTTGATACCAGGTTCTACTATTGTACAAAAATTCTAGGGACTCTCTGGATGATCTATTTGCAAAAATGTTGCAATTATTACAGTGTGAAGTGCATTTTTATACTTTGAGGAGCATATGTCAATCGTGAAGCGTCTGGAATCTTACACAGAAGTACATCCAGAAGAAGTATTGATCGTTACGGCAACGGATCAGGGAGAAGAGGATATTATTCTCATCTTTAAAGGGTTTTCGAGTTCGCTGCTGCGTCCGACGGCCGTTGATCCCGATGTGCCCGTCTTGTCGGAAACAGCCGTGATTCAGACCATTGATCGGGTGGCCAGCCCCTACAATCCGGATAATCCCCGATATATTGCCCAAGGGTTAAGTTGGGCAGACATGGAGCCGCTCGTATAATCAGGGCATGATGGCGGGGATGGATGCGATCGCACCCTCCTGCCATGATCTTGATTTAGATCATGCTGAAGTTCTGTTGTGTCGTCTGTACATCATTACAGCAGCAATTAGGATAGAGTTTTTAACTATATCGGGTTGACGTTCAGTCAATCAGCATTCTGGTGTGAGTGAGGAAAATTTAAAACTATGGTTACATCACCGCTTCGCTCCCAAGACACGCAAGGGTCAAGGGGCGCAACATCTCAGCCGGGTATTCATGGCATCGGCACCTTAGCCCAACTCGACAGCCTGCCGAAAACGCCACTCTTTGGCACCGACGGCATCCGTGGCAAGGCGGGGGAATTATTGAGCGCCACATTGGCCCTAGAAGTGGGCTATTGGGCGGGCCGCGTTTTGCAATCCCAAGACGTGCAGGCGGGCCCGGTCATTATCGGCCAGGATTCGCGCAATTCTAGCGATATGTTGGCGACGGCGTTAGCGTCGGGGCTGACGACGGCGGGGTTGGAAGTGTGGAATGTGGGACTTTGCCCCACGCCCTGTGTGTCGTACCTGACGCGCCAAACAGCAGCCATTGGGGGGGTGATGATTTCTGCGAGTCATAATCCGCCCGAAGATAACGGCATTAAGTTTTTTAACCACAACGGCACGAAGTTAACGAAGGCCACGAGCCAATATATTGAAGCGGCGTTGCGAGGCCGCAGCGATCTCGCGGTGACGCGGACAAACTGGGGCAAACATCAACATACGGTGACA
>CAZCWE010000069.1:0-13186 GCA_964502285.1 uncultured Spirulina sp.
CTTTTGAGAAAAAGGGAACCTTAGGTGTCCTAAACTTTGTGACTACTGCTATAACACCCAATCTTGAAAATAAAACCCCAAAAATTGGGATGGTTTTGAAGGGTCTGACGGAGACCGGTGCGGGTGTTCAACAGGCTGGCCGAGGGCTATCCTTTGAGTCTCTAGCTCGGAGTTGGCATGACTGTCATGATTCAGACGGCAAAACCCTTAGCTCGCCTGAAACTCAGGGTTTTGTCGGATCATTGCTTTTGTTCGCCATCATCCATCCAGACCCTGAGCCGAGTCCGGAGCTAGTCATCAAAAATGTAGATCTCTTCACCGTTGGCACGGATGATGCGATAGGCTTCTAGCTCGTTTTCATCTAAATGTCCCACTACGGTCACCGTTTCACCGGCAGCGAGCTTGGCGCGGCGGAGGGGGCGCGATTCGGCTTCGACTAAAATTTGCCCGGTGCCGTCGTCAAGGATGAAGTCATCACCGGAGATGCGGATGATCTGACCCGCTAGGGTGGTGCTGTTGGCGGTTTGGATCTCGCGGATGCTTGAGGCTGTGGTGGGGGTGCTTGGGGTGCGATCGCTGTTTTGAGACAGAGCCACAGAGGGAATCACCATCATCGTGGCAAGGGCAACACCCGCACTAATCAGTTGTGTTTGCATGGGGAAATCATTCCTGTGAGTTGTACAAGGCCTCTAGGACGAGGGCTTGGTGTGTTCAGTTGTAAGCATGACAAACAAAAATCACAGAAAAATGTCAGCGAAAAATCATAGCCGTTTTTCCCAAACGCGAAGGCTGATACCAACGAGCGAGACGATCGCACAACGGCTCGCATTAGTCCTCACGCGGGTTGGGTAATCGGATCTCGAAGGTTGAGCCTTGGCCGGGTTGGCTGCGGGCGGTGATGGTGCCTCGGTGGGCTGCGACAATTTGATGCACGATCGCTAATCCCAGGCCAAAGCGGCCGCCAATCTGGCGCGATCGCACTGCATCCGCTCGATAAAATCGCTCAAAAATATGGGGCAAATCCGCAGCCGCGATGCCAATGCCCGTATCCGTGACCGCGATCGCGACCTCGTGGGGGTGAACCGTGAGCGAGAGGTGAACTGTGCCGCCTGGGGGTGTGTAGTGGCAGGCATTGCTCAGCAGATTGGCGATCGCTTGCCGCATCAATTCCGGCTCCACCGTCAAGGCCACGGGTGCGGGCGGCAAGGTGGTGTGGAGGGTTAATTCCTGGGCATTGAGGGCCGGTTGCACTGTTGCGATCGCCGCCTGTACCACCGTCTCCGCCGCCACGGTTTGCAGCACATCAGGCGCGATCGCCCCCTCATGGTGAGCCAGCAGCAACAATTGATTCACCAAGCGGCTCATGTCTTCCGCAACTTGGGAAATCGTCGCCAGACGGGTGGACTGTTCATCGGGATCAATGGGTTCCATCAAGGCAACCTGGGCATTGCTGATAATCCCGGCCAGGGGGGTGCGGAGTTCGTGGGATGCAGCGGCGGTGAACTGCTGTAACCGCTGGTAGGACAGCCGAATCGGTTGCATCGCCAGGCCGCCTAACCACCAACCCGTTACGGCGATCATCCCCAACGCCACCGGAACCCCCACCACTAAGAAAAGCTGCAAACTGGCCAAAGGCACTTCCACCGATGCCAACGAGGTGGCAATTTGTAAATATCCCAAAAGGCGATCGCCCTGATAGACCGGTAAGGTCAACTGCCGCAGGCGATAGGCTTGCTCTGGATCGGTGAGGGTGACAAACCCTAGCGGGGCCCGGAGTTCGGGCGGGGGAATGGGGCCAAAAAACTGCATGATCTGCCGTTCGGGGGTGTACCAGCGGGCAAAGGTGAGATTGGCATTCAACAGCCGCGAATCGTTGCCCAAGAGCGGGACATCTTCTAGATCAATCTGGCGTTGCCCTTGGTATTCAATCGCTTCAATCCCCCCCGCCATAATTTGACTCGTGGTGTAGAGCGTGTCGTCAAAGGTGTGGAGGCGATCGCGCACTTCTCGCACATAGAGCAGACCCGCAAACAGGATCAAAATACTGCCCATCGACAGCGTAAACCAACGCGCTAAATTGCGGCGACTCTGCTGAAACATCAGGACTAAACCGTCCCCGGTTCAGCGAAGCAATACCCCGTCCCATACACCGATTGGAGCCACCCATCCGCCGCCACCTCCTGCAACCGTTGACGCAACCGATACACCAGCGTCACGATCGCTTTACTCTCCGGTACCATGTCCCATTCCCAGAGATTGTCCTCAATTTGGCTGTGGGTCAGCACCTGACGGGGGTGGCGCATCAGATATTCCATCAGTTGAAATTCTCGACTCGACAGGCGAACCCTGTGCCCCTGATGCTGCACCGTGAGGGTGGCGCGGTCTAGCTCCAACGCACCGAGGCTGAGCACATCTCCTTGCCAGAGGGGCGATCGCCGCCTCAACGCCCGCACCCGCGCCAAAAATTCCATCAGGTTCACGGGCTTCACCAAATAATCATCCGCTCCGGCATCAAGTCCAGTGACGCGATCGGGGATCGTATCCTTCGCCGTCAGAAACAGCACCGGCGCTGCCTGCCCCAATTTGCGGTAGGTCTGGCACAGTTCAATCCCGCTGCAATGGGGCAGCATCCAGTCCAAAATCAGCAGATCATAGTCGCGCCGGGCCATCAAGTCTTGTGCGATCGCCCCATCCATCACCGCATCCACCCCATAGCCCGCCTTCATCAACGCCGCCTTCAGGGGTTCAAGCTGCACCGGATCATCTTCCACCAGCAAAATTTTCATGATCGAGGCTGATTCATTCCTTGAGCTGAGAATCTATCATAAAAGCACCGGCCCGGCGGCCGTTGTCTCACGTTAGAGCCCATGTTAAGACGTTTTGGATTAGAGTTTTGGCTCCCGTTGCCCCTGATTGCCGTGGGGTTTTGGTTGGGTTCAACGTGGCTCAATCACCGGGTTATGGGACGAACTTACCAACCTGCATCGCAACTAACGGCCCAGTCCTCACCCGCCATCACCCTGTCTCTATCCCTAAACGTGGCCTCCATTGATGCTGAAATTGATCAGGGTCTCGGCACTGCTGAAGTCACAATTCAAACAATCGGTAGTGCGCTCCAAGAATTAGAGTTTGAATATCCCTTCACAGACTACGAGCAAATTGAAGCGGCGATCGCACAAGAACTCAACCTCGCCCCCGACATCATTCGCCGCATGATTCGCTACCGCATCACCCCCTAACTCCAAATCCCGTCGATCGGTCTCAACTCTGAAGGGGTTTGCGATATGTTCCCAAATAAATACACCAAACACAGCGTTGAAGCTTGTGTTTGGTGTATTTTTTGATGATTTATTCGAGGGTCTCTCAATGACTAGGGCGAGCTAGTTCACGGTTTTACCGCCGCCCCACATATAGCCTTGGAGTTTGGGTTGAACCAAGATGTAACCCGCAATATCACGGAGGTCGTCTTGGGTATAGCCACGCATTTCGGGCCACAGATCGGCACGCTTGGTGCTGGGGTGGAGATCGCTGAGGTCAATTTCACCGTCGTAGGTCATCGGGCTATTGGTGAAGTCCACGATCGCAGCCACGTTATCACGCGGGGGTTCTGCCCCGTTGAGGTCTTCAAGACGCAGGGTGACGTTGGGGTTGGTTTTGGTTCGCCCGGCCATGTGGCACTGCGAACAGGTGTCGTTAAACAACCGCTTACCGTGTTCGAGATCTTCGTTACTAATAACAGCGGTTTCCCCGGCCGGATTGATGACAATTTCTCGGTATTTCTGATCAACGTTGATCGCCGATGCGGGGTTGACCGCAAATTGCCATCCGAATACAAGGGTTGCGATCGCCACAAGGATTAATCTCACAGGGCGCATCATTCTCCTCCAAAGTGGTGTGTGATCCATTCTTCTCTTTTTTTCAGCAATACAGCGTGAGCTTAACCAGGGGGGATAACACTTCTCATCACGCGACCAAGAGTGGACAATAACACGAATGATGACTGGCTCAAGGAAGCATCCCACGATTAATTAAGCAATCCCCATAAATTATAGGATGCAAAGGGACGCTCCGAGAGGGAACTTATTGGAGTTGCGCCTGTAGATCCACCACTGATCCGATCACAGCCACAGCCGGCGCTTCAAAGCCGCTTTGCTCCACCGCATCCTGAACGGTGGCGAGGGTGGCGATCAATTCGGCTTGTTCGGGGCGCGTGCCCCAGCGGATCAAGGCGATGGGGGTGTCGGGGCTGAGGCCGCCAGCTTGGAGTTCGTGGGTGATGGTGGGGAGGTTGTGGATGCCCATATAAACGACGATGGTTTCGGAGCTTTGGGCGATCGCTCGCCAATTGACCTGGGGGCAATATTTCCCCGCCGCCTCATGGCCCGTCACAAAGGTGACCGAACAACTCACACCGCGATGGGTGACCGGAATCCCGGCATAGGCAGGCGCGGCAATGCCCGCCGTGATGCCCGGAATCACCTCTACAGCGATCCCCGCCGCCCGGAGATCCGCCATTTCTTCCCCGCCCCGACCAAACACAAAGGGGTCGCCCCCTTTGAGGCGGACGACGATCGCATGGTCTTGGGCTTTTTCGATTAGGAGTTGGGTGGTTTCGGCTTGGGCTTTGGAGTGGCGACCCCGCCGTTTACCGGCGTTGATTTGTTCAGCGAGGGGGTTAATCATCGCGAGAATAGCGGGGCTGACGAGGGCATCGTACACCACGACATCGGCACATTCGAGGAGTCCTTTCCCTTTTAAGGTCATCAGGCCCGGATCACCGGGCCCGGCCCCTAATAAATACACTTTACCCACGGTGAGAGTTTGATTCATGGTTGGCATGGAAAGCAGTAAACGTTTAGAGGGGATTGGATGATGAGGGGGTGAAATGAGGCTGTTGCATCCAGTCCAGGATCAGGGGTATGAATTCGGGAGTATCGCTTAAGGATGTGCCGAGGTCAAGGGTGGCGAGGGGCCATTGGGTGCGCAGTTCGCCCAACTGTTGCGCGATCGCATCGGTAATTCCGCCTGGAAATAAAAAATAGGGCTGAATGATCCAATCGGTCTGTTCATCCGTAACTAAGCGTTGGAGTTGTCGCGCCAGGCTCGGCTGTACCGACCAATAGGCCGGGGTTGCGGTGAGGCGCTGGGCCATGGCCTCCACGGGCTGATTGCCGCCGATGCGCCGACTGCCGTGGGCTAACAAAATTCGCCCCCGGTTGGGATAAAAGGCGAATTGTCGCCGCAATAGGGCCGTCATGCCCAAATGACTACCCACATAGGGGGCAATGGTGAGGGGAAGGAGTTGGTCGCCCATGGCTTGGGCGAGGGCGACTTCGTGGGGGATGTCTTCGCGCACATGGACACCGGGCAGGAGAAAGAGGGGCAACAGGATCAGGTGTTGAGCACCCTGCGATCGCGCTTGGGCGATCGCCGTCAGGATTTGCTGATGGAGCGGTTGGGGGGCGAGTTCGAGCATCGCGGTGGCGATCCAAAGCGGCGCATCATGGTCGCGGGCCCAGGTGGTTTGCACCTGTTGCGCGAGGGACTCCAGGGCCGTTTGGGAGCGAGGATCGCGACTTCCGTGAGCAATGAATAGATATGCAGTAGACAAGAGACAACCCTTAAAAGAACAAGAATGCCAGTCAATCGATGCGGCCCAAGCTGGCGATGAAAAACCCCTCGCGATGTGGAGGGGCAGGGAATTTAACATCGCTTGAACAAATGATGTTAAAACCCAGAAACTGGAGAATGCCCCGATCCCCCGGCAGGCCGAGAAATTGCTGATGTCATTAAGGCAGTGAAACTCCCGATCATCAACATCCCCACAATCGCCACGGTGCTCGACACACGCTTAATGCTTAAGCGGCAGCTCAGGGACAGGGGTTGTAAATTCAGGGGGCCGACGGTGTCTTCATGCACCATCGTCATGTGAGTGTAGCTCAACATTTCCATACGCGATCGCTCCTCATTATCAAGTGATAAAACCGGACGGATGCACAGTTAAAACGCAGTCATGAATCGCCTTCAATTTAGCATCTTTCCGAGGCGACCGGATCAGTCTGGCTAGCCACTATGAAGAAGTGTTAAGTTGAACACAAGATTCTGTCATTAATCCCCTTTAGCGTTGCCCCAACCCCTGTGATTGTTCTCCTTCGCCTTGCCCCCTCCATTCGTCGTAATCTACTCTGCCTGTTTTGCACTGCGCTGTGCTTCTGGTCGAGCCTGACGATTTTGCTCCCCACCTTGCCGCTCTACATCGAATCTGTGGGTGCAACTCAGCAGCAGGTGGGCTTGGTGATGGGGAGTTTTGCCGCTGGGCTCCTGTTGACGCGGGGGGTATTGGGGCGATGGTCTGACGAGCGCAGCCGTAAACTGGTGGTGCAAATCGGGACGCTGGCTGTGGGGTTGGCTCCCTTTGGCTATCTTTGGCTCACCTCTTTGCCGATTTTGGCCCTGTTGCGAGCCGTTCACGGCCTGAGCATTGCGGGCATGACCACGGGCTACAGCACCCTCGTGTTAGACTTTGCCCCCCGCGACAAACGCGGCGAAGTGCTGGGCTATATGACCTTGGTGGTTCCGATTGGGATGGCCTTAGGCCCCGCCTTGGGGGGATTTTTAGAAGCCGCCTATGGGTTTTCTGTGGTGTTTGTGGTGTCGGGTCTGTTGGGGTTGATTGGCTTTGCCCTGGCGAGTTTGGTGACCGATGCCCCGATCGCACCGTCAGAACTGAAACCCCAAACCCGACCGCGATCGCTCCTGGCGTGGCTCGGCTTGGGTCGTCTCATCACCCTCGCCCAAAGTCCCCGGCTCCAGATTCCGGCGATCGTGCTGCTGTTGGTGGGCACAGTCTTCGGGACGCTCACCACCTTTTTACCCGCCTACATTCGCGATACAGAAGTGGAATTCAACGCAGGGCTGTTTTATACGGCAGTGGCGATCGCGAGTTTTTCCGTCCGCATCTTCACCGGTCGCGCCTCCGATCGCCTCGGTCGCGGCATCTTCATCACCGGCAGCCTGATTGCCTATATCCTCTCCATGGCTCTGCTCACCCGTGCCAATAGCGCGGTGGACTTTCTCTGCGGCGCTTTAGCCGAAGGGGCAGGCGCGGGCATTTTAATCCCGATGATGACCGCCCTGGTGGCCGATCGCTCGCTGCCCAGTGAGCGGGGGCAGGTGTATTCCGTCTGTATTGGCGGGTTTGATTTGGGGATTGCCTTGGGAGGGCCCGTGTCGGGGGCGTTTGCAGCGAGTTTGGGCTATCGGGGGATGTTTGCGATCGCCACCGGACTCTCAATCCTCGCCTTGCTCCTCTTTCTCACCCGCTCCAGCAAAGACCTCGCCCACTCCGTGCGGTTTGCGATCGGTCAAGGCCGCGATATCTACGCCCAAGATCCCCACCTTCATCCCTAATCCAGAAATCTTAAGCAAGGCAAACGCCGTTAATCCGGCATGGCCGACAGCTTATCCACCACCTGAGTCCGCCCTAGGCGTGCCGCCCGCAAGAGGCGATCAATCGAAGCCCGTTCTTCCTCTAACAACGTTTCACTGAGCAGCGCTGCCATCAAACCATAACGATCCGCCAGGGTTAACTCGCCCGTTGTCGTCGCTTGGGCAAATAGGGCTGATAATGCGCCAGGGAGTAAGTGGGGCTGTGCCTCTAGATTAGACATACTGAAAACAGAGCATAGTTAGCTTAGACCTTAGTATCCTCAGGGACTTGGCAAGATTCTGTGATGGCAAACCTAATCCGGCGTGATCCTCGACGATAGCCTGCGGTAATATCAATCATGATCAAGCGTGATCTGAATCGTGTCCGATCGCAGTCGTGAGCCACCGAGGGCCAAATGGGTTAAAAAATACCTTGCCAGAGAATTTTTCGCTACCCTTGAGGAGAGCAATTTTGGATTGTAGGGTGCTAAGGAACGCGAGGAAAGGAGACTGTCCGATCGACCGGCCCATGCTTGAACAGACGTTGCGGGGTAAACCTCGCATAATGGGAACAAGGTCACTGTGTTTTTGGGGTTGAGTGCAATGACAGCGGATTGGGTTTCATCCGACAGAATCAGCAAAATGATGGTGGCTAAGGGTAAGCAAGGCGATGGATGCAGAGCAACGCAAAAAGATTACGGGGTACTTCATCTTAGAAGCGCAAGAGCATCTAGAAATCATGGATGCCAGCTTGCAGAATTTTCAAGCAACCATTGATGATCCAGAGCAAATCCACGAGATCTATCGGGGCGCTCACTCCATTAAGGGGGGGGCGGCGATGCTGGAGTTGGAATCGATCCGCTTTACCGCCCATCGCCTTGAAGACTATTTCAAACACCTCAAAAACCATCCCGCTACGGTGGATCAAGGTCTGCGCGATGATATCCATCAGCTTTACAGTATTTTGCTCGAAAGCATTGAAACCCTCGAAGCCAGCCTCGAAATAGATCCGGACTATGCCCAAGGGATGCTCGATCGCGTCCAACCGCTGTGCGATCGCATCGGCCCCCACCTCAAAGCCCTGACGGAAGATCAAGGGATGGGCGGGGTCACCTTGCCCGATGAAATAATCACGGCGTTGAATGCCCTGACGGTGCTAGCCAAGCAACCGGATGATGCGGCGAATCGGGTGCAGATTCAACACCATTGCCAAACCTTGCAGGAACTGGGGCAGGCTTGGCCGAATTCTGGCTGGAACCGGGTGATCGAGGCGGCTCAAGGGGCGATCGCCATCCCCCACAATCCCTACACCCCCACCAGTCAACAAATCCTCGCGGATCTCCAACACAATGCACCGCTGCTCGTCCAAGGTCAAACCAACCTCCGCCCCAGTGAGGCCCTCCACACTTTGGCCCATGCCGCCCCCGCCCCGCCCCTTGATGACCTCGCCGACTTCGCAGCCTTAGGAGACGACCCAGGACAAGCACCAGAAGACGACCTAGACTTTGCCGACTTTTTAGGCGATGACCTCAGGGAACCGACCCCCCAACCCGCCGCCAGGGCCGACCGTGATGATCTCGAAGCCCTGCTCAATGAATTTGACACCACGCCGCCTATCGAAGGGGAAGAGTTAGACAACCTCCTCAGCTCCTTTGACACCTACTCAAGTCGGCCGGAGCCTTCGGTGTCGGCCGCTCAAGAGACCCATTTGAGCGAGGAACTCGATGATCTGTTTGGGGATGAGAGCGCCTTGACCAATGAGGATCTCGGTGTGACGGCAACGCCATCAATGGATCATCGGTTTACTCAGGATGATGACTTGCTGGCCATTGGCCACACAGCCGCCGCTCCGAGTCCCGCAGCAGGGTCTGAATCGGTCGGGGATTTGTTCGGGACTGATTTTTCCTTTGAGATGGAGACGGATGCCGCAGCGATCGCTGACATTCCCACCCAACCCAGCCACACCGGGGCCATCGCCAGCGGTGAAGTTCATACGGAGTTAGACCAAGATCTAGACGACCTCTTTGCTGACATTGAAGATGGGGATACCCACGGACTCTTTGCTCATCATGGGGAGGGAGGGCTGATCTCGTCCGTTCTCGCCCCCGAATCCCCCTCGCCTCTGCCCGATAGTGGGGATGAATTTAGGGACTTATTGGCCATTGGGGAAGACTCCTCCCCTGAGGCGATGTTTAGTGATGAACCGGAAACCCTCAACAGTTTTGAAATCGATCCCTTTGGAGCGTTGGGGGGAACCGCTGACACAGGGAATGGCACACCACAAACGGCTGTCCCTTCGTCCGAGTCGCTCGATTCGCTCTTTGATGATCCGTCTTTCTTGAGTGAAGAGGACGCGAGCGATGATGATTTAGCCGCCTTCTTGAGTGGGGAGGATACCACAATGGCGATAGGCTTAGACGCAGATGAGCTAGACGAGTTAGACAGCTTGATCGGGGAGGAGGGCGAACCGTTGACGGCTGCTGATATGGATGAATTAGGGGCGTTCCTATCGGGCGAGGGCGATGCCCAAGATGCCTTCAGTCCCATCACCCCCATGCAGGCTGCTGCAACCGATGAGTCTGCCGATGTGGCGGCATCCTTTGATGATCTGTTTGGAGACCTCGACGCGACCCCAGCGGGGGACACCGTTGATCATGCTGATTTTGATGCCTTGTTTGAGATGACTGCTGCGGCGGCGGGCGATCGCACCGAGATCGATGATCTCGAAGCCCTCCTCAGCGGCGCACCGGATACCACCGATGCAGAGCTAGAGGATCTCTTTGATGACGCGGCTCCCATTGCCCCAGAATCCCTCAATATTGATGAATTTGAGGAACTCGAAGCCTTGCTGGAGTCCAGTGCAGCACCAGAGGCCGCCGCTGATGATGCGGCCGTGGCGGATGTGGATGCCCTCGAAGCCCTCTTTGCTGCCGAATCGGCCCAGCCCGCTCAACCCGCCGCGCCGCCGCGCCCCGCCAGCCCACCGCCCGCCGCCACTCCCCCCGCCACCACCAGCGCCGAGGGCCCCTGCTACTACGACCAACTCGATGAACTCATGGCCCGCGTGGAGCGATCGCCCCTCGACGAAGCCAAGCACCTCACCCTCGCCACCTCCTTCACCGCCCTCGAACAACTCCTCGACCAACGGCCCCACCCACCGCTTCAGCCCGTCAACGGGGCCTCGCCGGCCCCCTCGGCCGCCCCTGCCAACGGCAACAATCCTGCCGCCGACGATGGCGATTGGGACGACTTGATCAACATCATGCAAGAAACCCGGCAAAAAGCCGGTGAAATTAGTTCCGTGCAACGCCCCGCTGCCAAGCCACGAAGTAAACCCACCGTCGAAGCGACCCTTAAGGTTCCCGTCAAACAGATGGACAACCTCAACAACCTCGTCGGGGAATTGGTGGTCAACCGGAACAGCTTAGAAGGAGACGAAGAACGGCTGCGCCAATTCCTCGACAACCTGATGCACCAGGTGCAGAACCTCAACGATGTGGGCGGTCGGATGCAAGACCTCTATGAGCGATCGCTCCTTGAAGATGCCCTCTTGCGGAGTCGTCGGGAATATCGCAGCAAACAGGGGGGCGGGGACTTTAGCCCCATCTTGCCCAACGGCCAAACTCAGCCCGAAACCAAGAGCGAGTTTGACGAATTGGAAATGGATAGTTTCACCAAATTCCACGAACTCGCCCAAGAAACCATTGAAATGATCGTCCGAGTCCGGGAATCCACCGCTGACATTCAATTCCTTGTGGACGATATCGACCAGGTGGCACGTACCCTCCGCCAAGTCACCTCCCAACTCCAGGAGGGGCTGAACAAATCGCGGATGATCCCCTTTGGCACAACGGCATCTCGCTTACCCCTCGCCGTGCGCCGGATCGCACCCCAGCTCAACAAGCAAGCCAATCTCGAACTTGAAGGCCAAGAGACCTTAATTGACAAAATGCTCTTGGAGCATCTGTCCGATCCCCTGACGCACTTGGTCAACAATGCCCTCACCCACGGGATCGAACCGCCGGAAATTCGCCTCGCGTCGGGCAAACCCCAAGCCGGTCACATTAAAGTCAGTGCGATGCAACAGGGGAACCAAACCGTGATCGCCGTCTCCGATGATGGGGCAGGGATTGATGCTGTGCGCGTGCGTCAAAAAGCGATCGATAAAGGGGTGATCACCGCTGCCCAGGCCGCCCAAATGGATGAACAGAGCACCTTTGAGCTTTTGTTTAACGCGGGGTTTAGCACGAAGGATCAAGCGGATAATTTTGCCGGGCGGGGTGTGGGTCTTGATGTGGTGCTCACCAGTATCCACGAGATTCGCGGCACGGTGACGATCGACTCGAAGCTAAATAAGGGGACGACCTTCACGATTCGCTTGCCCTTAACCCTCAGTATCGGGAAAGCCCTTTGTTGTGTGAGTGAAAATGCACCGATCGCCTTCCCCCTCGATGGGGTGGAGGACATGATTGATCTGCCGCACCACAAGATCCGCCGCAATGCCCAGGGTCAGCCCTGTGTGCAGTACCGGGATATGCTGTTGCCCTACTATCATCTGTCGTCGCTGTTGACCTATACCCGGCGGATCGGGCGGGGCAGTTTCTACGGGAATAAGCGCGAGGATAATATTCTGCCGGTGGTGCTGTTGCGCGGGGCGGATCATCACATTGCCGTCGGTGTGGATCAGGTGCTGGGGGAGCAAGAAATCGTGATCAAGCAGCTCCAAGGGCCCGTGCCGAAGCCGGCGGGGATTGCGGGGGCGACGGTGCGCGGTGATGGGACGATTATGGCGATCGCTGACGTGCTCGAACTGATCGAACTGGCCCAAGGTCGGCTCCGCAAAGAAGCCGCCAACACCTGGCAAACCATGAACAATCTCCCGGAAGAGCAGGGGAGCATTGTGCGATCGGAGCCGACGGTGTTGATCGTTGATGATTCGATTACGGTGCGCGAATTGCTCTCGATGACCTTCGGCAAAGCGGGCTACCGCGTTGAACAGGCCCGCGATGGTCAGGATGCCTGGGATAAACTCCGGTCGGGGCTGCCCTGCGATATTATTTTCTGCGATATTGAAATGCCCCGGATTGATGGGTTAGACCTCCTCGAACGGCTCTCCCAGGATGAAGACTTACGGCAGATTCCCATTGCGATGCTCACCTCGCGGGGGGCCGAGCGCCATCGCAAAGTCGCCGCCGAACGGGGAGCCAGCGGCTATTTCACGAAGCCCTATCTAGAAGATGTGTTGCTTGATGCCGCCGAACGGATGATCCAGGGGGATGTGCTTCTTGAGGGCAGCATCCGGACACAATGGGCTCCAAAACCCAAGGCTCCACCGACTCCGACCCCCGATCCGGTGGTTGCTACGCCGATCGCGGCCCAGCCTGTCCAGCAAGCCCAGGTGCTGATTATTGATGACTCGGTGACGGTGCGATCGCTCCTCTCGATGACCTTTGAAAAGGCTGGCTATGAAGTTGAACAAGCCCGCGACGGCAAAGAAGCCTGGGAACAACTCAAAGGCGGCCTGCTGCCGGATCTGATCTTCTGCGATATTGAAATGCCCCGGATGGATGGCCTCGAACTCTTGGGAACCATCCATGCCGACACAGATCTGCAACGGATTCCCGTCGCCATGCTCACCTCACGGGGAGCCGAACGCCATCGCAAAGTTGCCGCCGAACGGGGAGCCAGCGGCTACTTCACCAAACCCTATGTCGAACAGGATTTACTCGCCGCCGCCGAGCGAATTCGGAGCGGCGAA
>CAZCWE010000070.1:0-1235 GCA_964502285.1 uncultured Spirulina sp.
CTGGGTTGCTCAGGGTGCGCTGGGTGAATGCCTTTAGTTTCTTATTTGCCCTATCATTTTTGGGAGCTATCAGGATGCAACAGAGTCAATTGCAGCAGTGGATCGGAGGGGTCGAACCTCAACCGACTGATGCGGTGCTGGGTCAAACGATCGCACCCCCCGATCAGGCGTTGGTGTTGGGGGGAATGACGGGGTTAGAATACCGCTGCCATGATCCTGATCCTCAAAACCGTGTTAGGGCATTAAGGGCGGCGATGCACTACGGCGGCGATCGCCCCCTCACGCCCCATGATCCTGGGGTTGGGTTGGTGATTCGGGCGTTATTAGATCAGTCCCCCTTGGTGCAACGGACAGCCTATCGACTGCTGCGGGATCAACCCGATCCGCACATTCAACGCCTGCTGCGCACCTTTTTGCCCTATTCCCTTTTTGATTGCCTCTGTCGGATTCCCGTTGGGGCTGCGCCGAGCTTGAGTCCGACCGGGCAAGCGATCGCCTATCAACAGGGTAATGCTGTGATCGTCCAGGAATTAGCCACGCGGCGCATTTTGCTCAAGATTCCCCGCCTTGATCCCCATCCGGAACGCTACGTCCTGGGTGGTAAGGGTCAACTGTTAGTGCGTTTGATTCATGGCGATCGCAACCGCTTAGAAGTGTGGCAAGACGGTGAACTCACCCAACAACTCTATCCCCCAGATCCTCGCCTTCGGTGTTTGGCGATCGCCCCCAATGCGCCCTATCTGATCACCGGGACGATGACGGGACAACTGCAACGTTGGGATCTCAGCAGCGGCATTTTGCACCAGGCCACCGACGGGCAAGCCGGGCGATTGTCCCGCCGTCAGGGGGCGATCGCCCTCACCGTCAGCAGCGATGCCCGCCTGATTGTCAGCAGCCACCGCAACCATACCGTCCAACTCTGGTATCCCCAGCACCGCCGCCGCCCCACCGTTTTCCCCTGCCATGCCAC
Source organism: uncultured Spirulina sp. (assembly GCA_964502285.1). GTDB lineage: Bacteria > Cyanobacteriota > Cyanobacteriia > Cyanobacteriales > Spirulinaceae > Spirulina. Next base: position 971 of record CAZCWE010000070.1, read on the forward strand.
CGCCCTCGCCCTCAGTCCCGACGGTCAAACCCTCGCCACTGCCCACTGGGCCAACGAAATCACCCTCTGGAATCTGCGCCAAAAAATTCCCTTGGGACGGCTGCGATCGCTCAGTGTGGGTCGTGCCGATCAATTGGCGTTTTCGCCATCGGGACGCATTTTAGCCAGCGGCGATCGCACTGGCACAATCCGCTTTTGGGATGTGTATCAAGGTGACTGCCTCCACACCCTCCCCGCCCAACAGAAAACAAAAAAAAAGAAAACC
>CAZCWE010000070.1:1245-13179 GCA_964502285.1 uncultured Spirulina sp.
CATCACCCAACTGATCTTCGCCGCCCAAGGTCACGCCCTCCTCAGTTGCCACGCCGATCACCATATCCGCCTTTGGGCTGTGCCGTGATGATGTTCACCCATCAAAAAATCCCCCAGAATTGAGGGAAATCCAGGCAAGGGGCTAAAGCCGCCTTGCCTCGGAACCTCAAGCGGTGCGGACATTCCGCACCGCTTGAGGATTGCAGGCCTAGGAAGACGAAGGTTTCGCCTCAGTCTCCTGCGTTGAAGGTTCCTCCGCGTGAACCGTTTCCTCCTCCTCTTCGCTGGTTTCCACTGGGGTCGCGCTGGCGGAGGTTTTCGATTCGAGTTGGGCGTTCATTTTGACCGATTCTTCGATCTTTTCGGCTTCCCGCTTAAATTCGTTCTGAAACTCATTGGTGGCATCTTGGAATCCCCGGATCGCTTTACCCAAGCTCCGACCAATCTCTGGGAGTTTCTTCGGCCCAAAAATCAGGAGTGCAACCACAAAAATGAGTGCCATTTCCGGCAAGCCAATTCCAAAAATATTCATAGCCTAGGAGTGAACTGTACAAACAAAAAAACCCGGATGAACCGGGATGGTGAACAAAAGCCAAGACCAAGCCATTGAATAACCTGAATTGAACTTAGTTAGAAAGGTTTGTCCAATCAACATCAAACCCTTCGAGCAACAAGTCTGCGTTGTAAATTTGCAGAATAATCAGCAAAAAGACCAGAAAGAGAGCCATGAATACTCCCATCACTGGCGTGGTTCCCCAACCGGGAGACACTTTACCATATTCGGAATTGAGGGGCTTAAGCCGGTCGCCCAACCATGTGCGTTGTGACATAGATGAATCTCAAGTGAGCGTTTATTAAGGATTGTCAGGCATCATCTTTGCTATCAAGACAGCGAAGAGCGGAGAACGTTAGGGAGCGATCGCGAATGAACCCGACCGGGCCAAGCGGTGTCTGCCGTTGATGCCATCACTGCAAAGGCATATCACCACAGCCTGCCCACAAAGGACAGAACTTGGAATCCTATGACTCGTAGTATTATAGAGCTATCTGTATCATAATTTTAAGTTTTACGATGGAATCTGAAACAGTTTTTATTGTTGGCATCGGTGCGCTCGTCATCGCCGCAACCGCCTATTCAATCTATATTTCCTTTGGTTCACCCTCGGCTGAACTCAATGATCCCTTTGAAGATCACGAAGATTAAGCCCTGGCCGCTGGCACAGGATTGCCCATAAAAAAAGGGGTTGAGCCGTTCTCAATCCCTTTTTTCATGGGCGTTTTGGGGGATGGGTGGTCACGAGGGCGCGATCGCATCGGGTTGAATCTGAAAACTCGCGATTTGCCAGGGGGTAACTGTGGGGTCTGGGTTGGCTTGGGGCTGTTCTAAGAGATTGACGCGATCGCCCACGGGCCAAGCCAGTAACCCCTGGGGGGCAAATTTGGCAGCCTCTCCGGTGGCTTCGTAAAGGCGCACCAGATAGCGATGCGGCTCATCTTCGCCCTGTTTCACCGCCATCAACACCAGATTTTCAGCGGGCAAGGTCAAAAAACTGCCCTCGGTGGGTAGGGAGCCCGTTGCTGCACCCGGATGGGGGATGACTGTGGGGGGCTGGTTGAGTTCGTAGCCGTGGTGGACGGTGCGGGCGGTGCGCCAGTTGCCGCTGTGGGGATAGAGGCTGTAGGTGAAGTGGTGAATGTGGCGATCGCAGTCGGGATCGGGCCACACCGGACTCCGCAACAAGGACAGACGCACCTGATCCGGCTTCACGTCGTAGCCATACTTACAATCATTCAGCACCGCAAATCCATACTCTCCATCGCTCAGATCCGCCCACCGCAACGCCGGGATTTCCCACTTGGCTTGTTCGGCGGGGGTTTGGGGGCGAGTGGGGCGGGAGATCGTGCCGCAGGGCATTTCGGTTTCAACGGTGTCGGCGGTGAGGGTGAGGGGAAAGGCAGTTTTCAGCAAGACGTGGGTTTCGCGCCAATCGACGCGACTACGGATGTCGAGGCGGGGACTGTGGGCGTTGAGGATGTAGTCCTGGGCGATCGTGGACTCGTTGAAGCGCAACGTGACCCGGAGGCGCGATCGCACCTCGCCCCACTCTAGCCACTCCCATCGCTCCAGTTGCGGCCCCGGCAACGGATGTTGCGCATAGTCGGGGTCGATGTTCCAAGCATCCCAATATTGACCCTGATCGCGGAAGGTTTGCAGGTGGTTACCGGGCCCGCGCAACAGGTGTCGCCCCTGTTGCAGATCGCAAAGTTGGGCAATTGCGCCGCTGCTCGGATCGATCGTGACCTCTAGCATTTCGTTGCGCAGACACAGATCCACGGGCGCAGGGCCAGGATCGGGGAGAGGATGATCACTGAGCCAGACGAGGGTATAGCCCACGGAAGGAAGCGCGGGGATAAACGCGATCGCGCCCCCGTCATGATTCGCCTGCGTTGGTAAGGCTTGCCCCGTTGCGTCGTAGAGTTGCGCCGCCCTCGGCAGTTCAACCACTGCGTCCCGTTGCCAGTTGAGGGGGTTGAAGATTAAGCAGGGTTGGGCGTTGGGGATGGGGCAGGGGGGCAGGGGGATGTGAGAGGCGATCGCGCCCAGAGCATCGTGTTGAATCTGTTGCGCCGTTCCCAAGGCCGCCTCCCAATTGGGGTTCGCCTGTTCAAACACCGGACGGATCGATGTACCGGGCAAAATATCGTGGAATTGATTGAAGAGTACCTGTTTCCAAGCCTGTTCGATTGCTGCGCGGGGATAGGGACAGTGGGAATCGAGACGAGATGCGATCGCTCCCCATAACTCCGCTTCATATAACCCCGCCTCACCGCGCCGATTAAACCACTTCTGATCGCTATGCACCGTATAGCAACCCCGATGCAACTCTAAATACAGTTCACTGCTCCAAGTTGGCAACGCTTGCTGTTGCGCCAGTTGCCCCAGATATTGCGTCGCTGTCGTAAACCTCACCTGCGGAAAACAAGGGGACTGCTGCCAACGCCGACTCACCGTCAACATATCCCGGCTCGGCCCGCCGCCATGATCCCCCACCCCTGGCAACCAAAACACATCCCGCAATCCCGTTTGTTGCTCCCATTGCACGCTGTAATTCGTCATCGTGATCGGATTCGTATCCATCACTCCGGTCACATTCGGCGGCGACATCAAGGTCAGCAGGCGCGTCCCATCCGGCGCTTCCCACTCAAAAAACCCGTGGGGAAATTCGGTGCTGTCGTTCCAGTGCAGTTTTTGGGTGACAAAATAGTCAATGCCGCCTTGCTTAAGGAGTTGCGGCAGTTGCCAACAAAAGCCAAAACTATCGGTCAACCACGCCACTGTGGTCGTTTTACCGAATTTTTCGGCGGTGTAGCGTTGACCGTAGAGCAGTTGCCGGGCAATGCTTTCGCCACTGGGCAGCAGCACATCCGGCTCAATCCACATCCCCCCCACGGGTTCCCACACGCCCGCCTGCACCGCTGCCTGAATCGCGGCGAACAGTTGCGGCCGATGGGTTTCCAGCCATTGGTAGAGGGCGGGGCTGGTGTGGCAAAAGGTGAGTTCGGGGAAATCTTTTTGAAGATTGAGGACGGATTCAAAAGTGCGCTCGGCAACGTCGTAGGTTTCTTCAAGTTCCCAGAGCCAGGCCATGTCGAGGTGAGCGTGGCCGAGGATGTGGAAGGTGCGGGTCTTAATGTCGGTGGCGAAGGGAATTAGGGCGGTGTGGAGTTGCTGGAGTTGCGCGTGCCATGGGTCGGAGTCGGGGCATTGGGGCCATTGGATTCGAGCTAAGGCTGATTTGAGGGGTGTTAATTGCTCCGGCTCGAAGGCGTGAAGGTAGTGGCTGAGGACGGCGAGTTCATCGGCGACGAAGCCAGGATCGAGGGCGGGGGCGAGGTTGGGGTGATCGGGGCTGAGGTGGGGGGCTTCATAACGGAGGTGCGATCGCATCAATGCGCCGATGTCATGGTTCGGGCTAACGAGACGGATCGCGACGGCGATCGCCTCGCCCGGTTGCGCCTTGGGCGTGAGCAAGACCCGCGCCGAAGAATCGAACAAGTCCCCCGCCTGCACCGGTTCGCCATTGCAGAAAATTTGCGCATCCTCCGCCCACCAGGTTAAACAGAGTCGCAACGCCATGCCCGCCACGGGATAGCCATTGAGGGTTTCAGGAATCGTGAAAGATTGCCACAGCCAGCGCACCTGTCGCCCTTTTTCCCAGACAATGTAACCTTTGGCATTAACAGGGGCTTGTGTTCCGAGATCTGACCCGTGCAGGGGGGGCAAGGTTGTCAGCTCAGCGTCGTGCCATTGCCAGTGGGTTTGTACGTCGAGTTGGGCGCGATCGCGCAGGGCTTGGATCGTCTCGTGAATCGCGGTAATGGCCTGATCCTGGGCTAACGGTTGACTGTTTTCCACCTAAAGCTCTCCGCCGCCTTGCACCACTTGCTTAATCGTCATTAAACTTTCCACCCCAATCAGGCCCCGCCGTCGCCCTTTTTGGTTGGAAATGCCCAGAAAAATAGAATCGCTCTGTTTTGGGTTGCGGGAAAAACGCGGCGATGCGTTGATGTACACCAGCGCACTGTTCACGTTTTGGGCAAAATGGCGACTTTCGGTGTAGGATTCCGTGACGAGACAATCGGCGTGGTTGCTGCTGTGGTGGTTCATCCATGCGATCGCCGCATCGAGATCGTCAACGAGTTTAAAACTGACGATTTTTTTCAAATACGCCATTGTCCATTCTGGGGGCTGCACCGGCGTTAATAAATCCGAAAATTGCTCGACGAGTTCCGGCTCGGCTCGCAGGCTAAACCCTTGCTCTTGCAAAGCCACAAAAAACCGCATCAACGAGGATCGAGATTGGGATTGATTGAGCAGCACTTTTTCGATCGCATTCACCGGATCGGGTTCGCTGGCGTGGCTATCAATAATCATCGATCGCGCCAGGTCTAAATCCCCCGACGGTGAGCAATACAGATAACAATTGCCCATCGCAGTACGGAGGACGGGAACCGTGGAAGTTTGGCTGATATGTTGGACAAAACTGGCGCGGCCGTAGGGAATGATCAGGTTTAAATAGGGGTCTTGGGTGATCAAATCCGCTACGGGAATGCCCTCTTCGCTGGAAATCCATTCCAGGGCATGGGGGGGAAGTTGGGCGGTGGCGATCGCCCGCTGCAACACTTGGGAAATTACGGTATTGGTATGGCTGGCCTCGCTCGTGCCCCGCAGGATCAACGCATTCCCCGTGCGTAGACACAGCCCGGCCGCGATCGCCGCCAATTCGGGAAACGCTTCATACACCAGCGTGATCACCCCCAGGGGCACGAGTTGGCAGTAGGTTTGCGACGAAGCGATCGGGTAGGGTGCGCCCATCACCCGCAGCAGTGGATCAGCACTTTCCCCCAGGCGATAGAGCAGTTGGATGGCCTGGTGCAGCCGTTCTGGGGTGAGTTTGAGCCAGTCTTGCAACACCTCAGACACGGCCATTTCGCGGCTAATTTCGAGGTCTAAGGTGTTCGCTTCTAAAATTTCTTCTTGGGCTGCTTCTAGGCCCTTGGCCATGGCTCGAATCCCACGACTCCGCTCTAACCCCGTCCTCACAGCTAACTGCAAGGAGGCTTCATCGACCCGTTGGGCAATGGCGGTGGCGAGGGGGAGTTTAGCAGACATTGTCTATATTAATTATTGGCGGTAGGATAACCAGAACATCAACCCAGGTACGATGATTAAAAGAACGAGAATGCATAAACCATAAACAAGGTTGTACGCGATCGCCTGATGCAGGATTAAAACACAAGCAATCGTCCCTAACAATAGACCAAATAACTCTAATGTGGTGAATTTAGGAAAACGATCGCGGCGCGGCACTAACTTCCAGGTTTTGCCATTCCAACGCCAGCGGGGTCGCTGGGGGCGAGTGGTAACGATCTGCTCCAGATAGGCCCCCTGCTCGATCACTTCAAAAAGATGCTGGCAGCGATCGCACCCAAAGGCATCGGTGAGGACAATCCGTTGCAATCGGCCCCGCCGACAGGGACAGGGATAATCACCGGCCAGATCAATAGGGTGAGACGAAGGAGCCACTCGGCACAGCAGGAACGACGACAAGCGAGAGCATTCTGACTATGATATTGAAATTTTGGCATTGCTGCCCGCATCGATGCGATCGCCCCGCCATTTCCCGTCAATGGCTCGATGGCAGACCCTAGGATTGTTCGTACCAACTGGCTCGCCAAGCCGCTTCCGCCGTCGCGATCGCCTCCTCCCGCTTCAGAGTGTGGTACTGCTTGGCCAGATGATGGGCCTGGCCCCGCAGCTCCCGTAACTGACTTTGATAGGCCGCCACTTGGGGTTCCGCAAATTCAATTTCCGCCAACCGCAGCCGTACCGCCGTCACTTGTACCATCCCAGCCCCGCGATCGCTTTTCGTCTGTTCCGTTTCCACCAACACATTGAGCAAATTCGGCATTTGCCCGACGCTGCCTTCATCGGACTGCATCGCCGCTTCAATCACCTGCGGCGGTAATTTTGGCGTGACAATGCCTTGGGCTTGGAGCAGTCGATTGGCTTTCGTGGAAAGGGTTTTGAGTTGAGTGGCGATCGCCCGATCCAACTGCTTCAGCCACTGGGCAAACTCCACCGGATTAGCGGGCGGCGCTCCCGGATCAACCGCCTCCTCGTCCGTGTCCTCTTCTTCGTCTATTGCCTCATCATCCCCCTCGTCCGCGTCCTCCTCCTCGTCCGCCGTCAACAGATCCAAATCCGCCTCGATCGTAATAAACTCAATCGACGTATCCCCCTCATCATCATCGTTGGCCTGCTGTTCAGACTGCTCCCGCCGCTCTAGTAATTTTTCTTTGAGCAGTTGGAGTTGTTCCGGGCTGATCGGCAATTTATTAAAAATGGGGCTGCCCACAGGGGTCGGAGGCTGGAGCGATCGCAAGGGGCGATCGAGTAACTGGGGCAACTGGGCAGCGGTGTCCCGTCCCAAGGCTTGGATTGCCTGCTGGAGTTTTTCGCGATCGCCCCCCGACAACGCCAAAAACTCCGTCGGATAGGTACTCGTACAAATCTGATAGGTCACTAAAATGAGTTGACGCTGAATGGATGCCCCTAAACTCACCAAATATTGACCATATTGCTCCCGAAATCGTCCTTCAAACTCCGCAAACCGAGTTGCGATCGCCTCAAGCTCCCGTTCAATTTTCTGGAGGGATTTACTCATGAAAACACTCCCATACTGCACTATCGATCAACAATTAGGTTATGAGTCCAATCAACCCATAACCTAACTGTCATTCCATCAAAATCAGCGACGAATCCTTACGCTTGGCCCGTTTGTGCCGCCACTTCCGCCGCAAAATCAGACTCCTGCTTCTCAATCCCTTCACCCAAGACAAAGCGACTAAAGCGGCGGATCTCAATCTTTTCGCCAATTTGACCGCTCACTTGCTTCACCATTTCATCCACAGTGATGCCTTGATCTTTTACATAGGGTTGATCCAACAAAGAAACCTCTTTCAGACGCTTGGAAATGCGACCTTCAATGATTTTTTCCTTAATGTTATCGGGCTTATTGCCAAGATCATCACGACCCATTTCGATCGCCTTCTCTTTCTCGACAAACTGCGTCGGAATATCCTCAACCTTGACATATTCCACATTTGGGCAAGCCGCCACCTGCATCGCCACATTCCGGACGAGTTCTTGGAACTCATCGCGGCGGGCCACAAAGTCCGTCTCGCAATTCACTTCCACGAGCACCCCCACACGGCCCCCCGTATGGATATAGCTGCCCACCAAGCCTTCGGCTGCCACTCGGCCCGCCTTTTTCTCCGCAGAGGCAATTCCCTTCTGCCGTAGCCATTCATTGGCCTTTTCCATATCGCCCCCGGATTCTTTGAGGGCTTTTTTACAATCCATCATCCCCGCGCCCGTTTTGTCCCGGAGTTCTTTAACGAGGGCCGCCGATATTGCGCCTGCTTTGGGTTCTGCTTTGGCGTCCGGTGCGGCTGCGGGTGCTGCGGCTTTGGGGGCTTTCTTGTCCGATTTGTTCTTCTTTGCCATGACGTTTTTTGGGTAAGGATATCCTGCTCAATGCATTCACTATTGTGACATCCACTCCCGCCCTGTCGAAACAGGTGGAGCGTTTCTGATGTGCTGGCCTCGGGACAAGAGGGAGGCAACGGGCCCGCACCGCCGACATCACTGAACCGTGAAGCGGGCGGGGGCCCAGTTCTCACCCTGTCGCGGAGACCGCGTGCTTACTCTTCGCTATCGCTGCTAGCAACCGCAACGGGTTCGTCGCTGGTGGCTGCGATCGCTTCTGCACCACTCGCACTACTCACTTCAGGAGTGTCGCTCTCCTCTTCGTCAAACTCACCCTCAGCGAGTTCATCGTCAAACTCTTCATACTCATCATCAACATCCAGTTGACCATGACGGCCTTCGTAGATAGCATCGGCCAAACGACCGACAATGAGCTTGATCGAGCGAATCGCGTCATCGTTAGCCGGAACGGGAATATCCACCAAATCCGGATCGCAGTTGGTATCCAACATCGAGACGATGGGAATATTCAACTTTTGACATTCAAGAATGGCGTTATATTCGCGACGCTGATCGACGATGACGACGATATCGGGCGGACGACGCATATTTTTAATGCCGCCGAGATATTTTTGCAGCTTCATCAACTCACGCCGCAGCACAGAGGCTTCTTTCTTGGGGCGTTTGTCGAGGTTGCCGCTTTCTTCGAGGTGTTCAAGCTCTTTGAGGCGATCGATCCGGGTGCGGATTGTCTCCCAGTTGGTGAGCATGCCCCCTAACCACCGTTGGTTAATGAAGTAAGCCCCGCAGCGGGTGGATTCTTGGGCAATGATGCCAGCGGCTTGGCGTTTCGTGCCGACGAAGAGGACTTTTTTGCCTTTCTCGGCGGCGGTGCGCATATATTCGTAGGCATCGCCCATGAGTTGCGCGGTTTGCACCAAGTCAATGATGTGAACCCCGTTGCGAGCGGTGTAGATGTAGGGGTCCATTTTGGGGTTCCAGCGGCGGGTTTGATGCCCAAAGTGAACGCCAGACTCCAAAAGGCTCGCGAGTGATACGACTGCCATATTTTTTTGTACTCCTGTTTCGGGTTTATCCTCCATCTGAGCTTGCATTTCACCGCGAGGGCGAAACACCCGAAATCTCAGATGTGCGATTTTTGACAACTTTACTAGGGTAGCACGGTGGGGGAGGCTGTGGCGCGATCGCCCCTCTGGAACTTTGCTAAAATCCACCTCTAGAGATTGTCTTGTTCTACCGTTAAGCCCCTAGCCCGCATGATCGCCGATACCCGTCTTCTTGGCCTTGTTTGTACTCCGCTAAGCATGAAAGATCTTTTGCCGGAGTATGCCGGAATTTACTACGTTGTGGATGCATCAAGTACGGTTTGGTATGTGGGTCAAGCCCAGAATATTCGTAAACGCTGGCAAGGTAAATCACATCACCGCATCCATCAATTGCACCATCAAAAGCATCACGATTTTCGGATTTTTTGTGAGCCGATTGCAATGGAGCAATTGAATGCTACTGAATCAGCACGAATTGCACAGTACCAACCCCACCTGAACAATACACCCACTAAACCCAAAAAAGTTCATCCAACAGAAACTCTATTACGCGAGACTATTGCTGCGATCGCAGATTTTTCGTTCATCTTAGGCATTGAACCACCCAGAGAACAGATCAGCAAAGGCGGTTCAATGGTGATGATGGCTCATCCCAAGGTATTACCGTTAGAGGTAATACATATCTATGTTGATTCTGAGCAAATTCAATCTTTTTTCCAACTGGAGACAATTGACGATGAGGTAAGGGCAATCCGAAAACGTATTTTCTCAACTCGTAAAACCCATGCTCATCAGTGGGAAGTGTACACACCTCAATACCCACTCCTTTATCGTCTGTATGTGAACGGATATGCGATCGAGGTTTCAGAATGGACAATATCATCTTTGATATATGATCAATCATGGACTCCTCAATATCGTGATGTTCGTCTTGCGGGGGAACAGATTCGAGCCTTAACCGCAGCATCCCTAAATGATTTACAAGATGGAGTAAGAGCAAAACGATATAGCGAAAGTGGAATCAAGACCGAGCGAGCTAGGAAATTAGGCGTTGACCAATTTACTGAAACTCAAAAAAAAGAACTAGGCTACGGATACCACATCAAACGACTACGACACTATTTATCGGACTGTATACCTTTATTATTTAATGAGAATGTTGATTTAAGTTCTCGTCAGGAAGAGTTATTTAAAGTTGCTCAAGATTACAGCCAAGGCAAGCGAGGGATTGGGAGTCGAAAAATCGTTAGAAATCAGCGAAAAATCCCGATTTTTATTCGATGCTTTAGCTTAATTAAGCCCCAAGCTTCAAAAATGGGAAATAGCGCGAAAGGAGTGATCAATAGTGAATGGGTGAATGGTCGAGCTAGGGATTTTGAGACCTTATATTTTCTAACAGAGGTCTATGAGGAATCTTGGCAGCAGGTCTCTTCCTACTTATATGATTTTGTGATTCCGGCTCAATCTCTTGCGAATGGAGAAGGTTATGTAACCCAGTTCTATATTTCACCACGAAAACAGATTAAATGCGCTCGATTAACAGTCAAAAATAAGCAGAAAAACACAAGTATTTCAATTCCTCTGGGGGCAAGTTCTGAGTTTGCATCCTGGGATCTGGTAAAGGCTGAGATTCGCAGACGGGTTGCGAATCAAAATCTAGGCAATATCCAACTTTCATTTCAGGCAGAAACGACAACCCGAACAAAGCAGCGAGCTGTTGAGGCAGGGCGGGTAAAACTTGAGATTGTGGATTCTCAATGAGCTGAGGGTGACAGTCTTTGTAGAGAAATTTTGCTTTTTGTGATGAATACTTCCGTGTTTAAGGATGGCGCAAGAACCACAATCGGGACAGGGAGGGCGAGGGGCATTATCATGAACTGTCATAGGGTGGGATCAAGGTGAATTGGGTCAGATTTATCGACGATCATTGTCTGGAAATCCCATTGGACGATGGGACATCGAGATGGCTCTAGTTCTTGTTAAACCGTAATCGATTATCCCAATTTGATTTGAGATTGCTATATATAGCAGTAGTCACAAAGTTTAGGACTCCTAAGGTTCCCTTTTTCTCAAAAGATACTTTCGAGGGCTGAGGGTGCGCTGATTAAATGTCCTAACAAACTTTTCCACTCCTATATCTGTTGTTCATAACTTCGCTCGGATCAGAGGCCAACGATGAATCAACAAGACCATTGGCTCAAGCTCTTGGTGACCCGCTTTATGGGGTCTAATCGGTTGAAGCTGGGTGAATTCCCTGGGGTTGCGGCGGCTGAGTCTGGGGGGGCACAACGCCGATCGCGCTTTCACCTCTTGCTGCTGATTGGGTTGGTGGGGGTGACGGTGTCGGGGGGCGCGAGTTGGTGGGTGGGGCGTTGGGAGCGATCGCTGCATCGCTTGGAGTTTGAACGGCAGACCCTGAGCCTGACCATCGCCCTCGAAGGTCGTTTGAATCAATACACGGAAACGCTGCTGGCCTTGGGGGATTTTTATCGCGCGTCGGGGCCGGAGGTGACGGTGCTGGAGTTTGGTCAATTTGTGCAGCGGGTGACGACTGCCTATCCGGGGATTCAGGCGTTGGAGTGGGCTCCCCAGGTGTTGGAGCGCGATCGCACCCCCTACGAGCAGAGTCTGCAAACCCAGTGGTCAGGAGCTACGCAGATCACGGAGCAAAACGGGGCGGGGCGACTGATTCCGGCGGGTCAACGGCCGGAATATTTTCCGGTCACCTATATTGAACCCTGGCCGGGGAATGAGGTGGCCTTGGGGTTTGATTTGCTCTCCGATCGGGTGCGATCGCAAGCCCTCCAACAATCC
>CAZCWE010000071.1:0-777 GCA_964502285.1 uncultured Spirulina sp.
TTCGAGGATGGCGGCGGTGCGATCGCTCACCTGGGGGGCATGTTCACGCCACGTCCAACAATTGTTATAGGTGTCGAACAGTTGATCCGACGCTTTCCCCGTCACCAACACCAAACAGGTGGCCCCCAAGGCGTAGAGATCTGTGGAGGGATAGACTTGCGACCCTTGCATCTGTTCCGGGGGCGCAAACCCCATCGAATAAATCCCCGTCGAATGCCCCGACCCTGCGCCGCCTGCGGTCACCTGTTTCACCGCCCCAAAATCCAGTAAATACAGCCGCCCCTGGGTCGTGCGCATAATATTCGAGGGCTTAATATCGCGGTGAATCACGCCGCGCCCATGGACAAAGGACAGCACGCCGAGAATTTCCCGCAACACTTCGAGCATTTCCGCCTCGCTGTAGTTGCCTTTTTGGGCGAGTTCCTGCTCTAGATCTTGGCCATCAATAAATTCTTGGACGAGATAGAAAAATTGCTCGTCTTTGTTGTCTTGGCGGTCGGGAATGACGAGGGGAAAAAAGGCAAAAGAATCGGGAATTTGACGGTGTTCGCGGCCGAGATCTTCTAACACCGCCGCTTCACGCTCAAAGAGACCTTGGGCAATTTCGAGCTGTTGCGCCGAAAGATTCCCGGCGGGTTGAAATTGTTTAACGACGCAGTTCCGTAGGGAGGTGGTGTAGCGATCGCACGCTAAAAACGCCGCCCCAAATCCCCCTTGTCCTAAAAGTTTCGTCGGGAGATAACGCCCCCCCAAAATCAGCGGCATCCCGCAATGGGT
>CAZCWE010000071.1:800-8280 GCA_964502285.1 uncultured Spirulina sp.
CTTTTGCTGGGTGGTTTTTAACGTATTGGCATCATCAAGGTCAGCAAAATGATTCGAGGAGCCACAACTGGGGCGGGTGCAAAGGATTTCCATGAACTAGCCAAAAAAGCAAAGAGTACGAGCGCAGTCAATCCCGCTAAAAATTAGGCGGCTTGCCTTCTAGCCTAGCTAGACGAGGGGGAATGTTCAATATTTCCCCCTTAAAATGGTGCTGCAATCCTCATTCTTTGGTCTCAACGGCTAAAACCGGCGGCGTTTCAGGGGCGAGGTCGGCGGCGGGTTCAAAGAGGGAAAAATTACCCTGGGTCGAAAATTCCGGCAAAATCTCTTTGACAAAGGCTTCGGCGGCTTTGGAACGGTAGCGACTGGGGTTAATAATCACCGCTAAGGTACGTCGCACCACCATATTGTCAATGGTCGCCCGGTGCAGGACGTTCATTTTAAGTTCTTTCTCAATGGCCGAAATCGACACAAAGGCTGCGCCCAGTCCTGACTGCACCGCATTTTTAATCGCCTCAATGGAATTCAGTTCCATCTCGACTTTGAGGCGTTTCGGGTCAAGGTCAGAGCGGGTTAAGACTTGGTCGATCACTTTGCGGATCGTGGATTGGGAATCAAGGGCGATGAAATTAAGGCGATAGAGATCCTCGCGCTGAATCGTTTCCACACTGGCGAGGGGATGATTCACCGGGAGAATTAAGGCGAGTTCGTCTTCAGCATAGGGGCGGACATGGAGGGTGTCCTGGAGTTCGGCGGGCACTTCACCGCCGATGATGGCCAGATCCACCTGACCGTTGGAGACACTCCAGGAGGTGCGGCGGGTGGAATGGACTTGGAGTTGGACGGAAACATCGGGGTAGCGTTGGCGGAACCGGCCGATCATCCGGGGCAGTAGATAGGTGCCGGTGGTTTGGGAAGCGCCGACGATCAGCGTGCCGCCTTGGAGGTTTTGGAGGTCTTCGATGGCGCGGCAGGTTTCTTGGCAAAGACTGAGAATTTTTTCGCCGTAGTTGAGGAGAAGGTGTCCGGCTTCGGTCATCTGAGCGCGACGGCCGCCCCGGTCGAACAGGGGCACGTCCATTTGACGTTCAAGGTTTTGGACTTGGAGGCTGACGGCGGGTTGAGAGACGTAAAGACTATCAGCCGCACGTTTAAAACTGCCTTCGGTTGCGATCGCTTTAAGGATACGCAGTTGATCCAGTGTGAACGGAATTTCAGACATACTTGTCCACGAGAACGTGAGGAAAAGCGACGGAAACTCTCTTTAAACCACCGGGTTTGATTTGCTTCTTTTATCAAAAACGTGAGGTTAATCAAGAGAATGTCCCTTAGACAATGACAGTATCATAAGTCGGGATCAACTTCTGTGATGTTGATTAGTATTACTTAACAAAGCGTAGTGATTGACGATAAACTAGGAAATGATGAAGGATTGTAAACAACTAGCCGATTAACTCTCATTAAATGAATTTATGAATGTTGCGTGGTGGACAACGAGTCATACGGTGATGGTGGCATTGCTGATCGGGTTTGCGATCGCCCATAGCGGCCTCGCTGCCCTGCGACCCTGGGGCGAAGGGATTATTGGGGCCCGGCTCTATCGTGTTGGGTTTGCCCTGGTGAGTATTCCCTTTGCCACCGCGTTAATCATCTACTTCTTTAACCATCGCTACGACGGGGCCACCCTGTGGCAGGTGCAAGGCGTGCCCGGCGTTCAGGCCACGGTGTGGATTTTGAGCGCGATTTCCTTTTTGTTTCTCTATCCGGCTACGTTTAATTTGCTCGAAATTGCCGCGATCGCCAAACCCGAAGTCCACCTCTACGAAACCGGCATCATCCGCATCACCCGCCATCCCCAAATGGTGGGCCAGGTGATCTGGTGCATCGCCCATACCCTCTGGCTCGGCACCACCTTTACCCTGGTCACCTCCCTCGGCCTGATCGCCCACCATATTTTCGCCGTCTGGCATGGTGACCACCGCCTCGCCCAGAAGTACGGCGAGGCCTTCATTGCGGCGCGCGATCGCACCTCCGTCCTCCCCTTCCGCGCCATCCTCGACGGTCGCCAAACCCTCGAACTCCGCGAATTCCTCAAACCCGCCTACCTCGGAGTCAGCGCCTTCATCGCCCTCCTCTGGTGGGGACACCCCTGGTTAATGGTCATGACCGCCAAAGTTCCCTGGTAGCCCAGCAAAATCCCGCCCCGTTGGAATGCCTACGATATAATTTGTTACGAAGCCTAACGCAAACTAACCCCATGAGCGATCCCGTTACCCGTGCTTTCTTTGTTGGCCGTGCCCTCGCCTCCGTCTTGAGCGAAAAAGCGGAAGCCGCCCTCACCGACACCCTCAGCAACATCGGTAAATTTGAAGCCGAACAGCGCGAAAACATTCGCCAGCTCACCACCGAAGTGATGAGCCGCGCCGACTATGACCTCGGCCATTTCGACCCGACCGCAACGGAGTCCTCCGGCTCCGCCGCGCCCCCACATCCTGCCGATCTCCAAGAAACCATCGACGATCTGCGGGCCGAAATTGCGCGTCTCCGCTCGGCACTCACCAGCCATCGCACCTAGGTTTCATACCCCCGCTGAGGCCTGGGTCGCCCCCGGCTCCCGCCTCCCCCCGTTGGTTTAAATCCTGTTGATAGCCCGTTGTTATTACCCCCTATAAAAAACCGCGTGTCTGCCCTTTCTCAACGATCGCTCCCCTACCCCTCTGACCTAAGCACCCCTGCCCAATCCGCCCAAATCGAAGCGGGCAAGGCGACCTATCGCTGGAATCGGGACAACTACTCACCCATGCGCCGCCGCATGGACATTTGGCGGTTTGTCTTTACCTTCATCAGCGAACTGTGGTGGGATGCCAAAAAATGGACGTATCCCGGCGGCTATAGCGATGAAAAACGCCGCATCCGTCGTCAAAAACAAGCCGCTTGGGTGCGCGAAAGCTTCCTCGAACTTGGCCCCACCTTCATCAAGGTGGGCCAACTCTTCTCCACACGGGGGGATCTATTTCCCATCGAATACGTATCAGAACTCACCAAACTCCAAGACCGCGTCCCGGCCTTCTCCTTCGAGCGCGTCACCAGCATCATTGAGGCAGACACGGGCAAATCCATCGGCGAACTCTTCGCCAGTTTTGACCCCACCCCCCTGGCCGCTGCCAGTCTTGGCCAAGTCCACCGCGCCCAACTCCATACCGGCGAAGATGTGGTGGTCAAAGTCCAACGGCCCGGCTTGCAGAAACTCTTCACCATTGACCTCGCCATCCTGAAGCGGATCACGCAGTATTTCCAAAATCATCCCCGCTGGGGTCGGGGTCGAGATTGGCTGGGGATTTACGAAGAGTGCTGCCGCATTTTGTGGGAAGAAACGGACTACCTCCTCGAAGGTCAGAGTGCGGATATGTTCCGGCGGCATTTTCGGGGGTTTGATTGGGTGCGAGTTCCGAAGGTGTTTTGGCGGTATACGTCGCCCCGTGTCTTGACGCTGGAATATGTGCCGGGGATTAAGATCAGCCATTACGAAGCCCTAGAAGCCGCTGGTCTAGACCGGAAACGTCTGGCCCGCCAAGGCGCAGAGGCGTATTTAGAACAATTGCTTAATAATGGGTTTTTCCACGCTGACCCCCACCCCGGCAATATTGCGGTGGCTCCGGATGGGGCGATGATTTTCTATGATTTCGGGATGATGGGGCGGATTAATGCCAATGTTCGCGTTGGCTTGATGGAAACGCTGTTTGGCATCGCGGAGAAGAACAGCGATCGCGTCATCGCCTCCCTGATCGAACTCGGCGCCCTCAAACCCATCGGCGACATGGGCCCCGTGCGGCGATCGGTGCAATACATGCTCGATAACTTTATGGACAAGCCCTTCGAGGAGCAATCGATCAGCGCCATCAGCGACGACCTCTACGATGTGGCCTACGATCAGCCCTTCCGCTTTCCGGCCACCTTCACCTTTGTGATGCGGGCCTTTTCCACCCTCGAAGGGGTCGGCAAAGGGCTTGATCCGGAATTTAACTTTATGGAAGTGGCCAAGCCCTTCGCAATGGAAATTATGACCAACACTAACCCCAACAACGGCGGCAGCATCCTCGATGAACTGGGCCGCCAAGCCGCCCAAGTCAGCAGCACCGCCCTCGGCCTGCCCCGTCGCATCGAAGACACCATCGAAAAGCTCGACCGGGGCGATATTCGCGTCCGGGTGCGATCGAGCGAGTCCGATCGCATTCTGCGCCGCTTGGGTATGGTGCAGATGCTCACCAACTACACCATTCTGCTCACGGGGTTGGTGGTGTCGGCGACCCTTTTGGTGGTCAATGAGTTGATTATCCTTGCTATTTTGGCTGCATTGGCAGCGATCGGGGTGGGCGTGTTTCTCCTGCGAGCCTTCCAACAACTGAATCGTTACGATCGCTTACCTTGAAAATCCCCCATCAAAATCAGAGATCATCAGGGGGGATTCTTCGTGCTACGCAGTGGCCTGCTCTGACAGGATTGCCCCAGCCAGAGTAGAGGTCATTTCTCCCGAAGCGTTGACCGGATTTTCTCCCTTGGTTCTGGTACACCCTACCGTACCGATTCCCTTTTGCAGAATATTGATCGCCGCATTGGGGTCTCTGTCGGGTAGTGGTCAAGAAGTAGTGAATTACTGCATCAAGTAGCCTCAATAATCGCATTGTCATAGTGTATGACATACCATAATGCTCCCTCATGATTGAAAAACTTCAAACCTTGGAGCCACGTCTTTGAAACCTTCAATGCTCTTGCTATACCTGCTAGTGAAATACGTTCAAGTAGTAGATCTTTCGCAGTGTTTTTTTGCTCTTCAGATATAATCTTCTTCTGAGGATTCTCAATGAACTGACGGCGACAGTCTTGACAGAGAAACTTTTGCTTTTTGTGATGAGTACTTCCGTTTTTAAGGATAGTGCGAGAACCACAATAGGGACAAGGAGGGCGAGGGGCATTGTCATGAACTGTCATAGGGGCTATCGAGGTGAATTGAGTCAGATTTATTGAGGATCATTAAATGAAGGTCTAATCGCATCATGATCAATAAACAGGGTCTATTGCTATCACGTCAATCTCACAAAAATCGCCTTTCACTACTGCTTTCCCACGACCGAGAATCCCAGTCGCGATCATTTGGTGGTACTGCCCCACGCTTAATCGCCAAATGGGTTCGGTGGGGATGGTTGAGAATTGTGTTGGCGTGGCGGAAATGGTCAGCTCAGACACCCTGCCTCGATTTTAGCTGAGGGGTTAACGGGTGTTGCGGCTGGGGGGGTATTCGCCTTGGGTGAAGCGATCGCACAGTTGACCCAATTTCCACCAGGCCGCTGCTGTCAGGAGGGTTAACCCCGCGATCGCACCCACGATCCAGAGGGGAAGGGGAGCGATCGCGGCCAGGGGGAGCGCGATCCAAAGGAGGAGGAGGGCGATCGCGCAGGCTTGGCGAATACGTTTGAACCGCTGCAACGCCGTCCGGCAACTGTTGCACTGTTCCGTGTGGGAATGGTAGCGCTCTAAAAGGATTTCATGGCGCAATTCCGGCGGCGCGAAGGTGGTATCCGGGAACGGTTCGCCGTGGTTTTCTACCCAGCGGCGATAGGCCGAAACGAAGCGGTCTGATCCCGTCGGCAGATAGCAGGTTTGGGCGTAGTTAGTTTGGGATTTTTCCAGTTCCCGCTCTTGGAGATGGAGGAAAATTTGGTCATCTTCAAGAATCCCCATCTGATTGAGGTGGGAAAACCAGCGCGGCGTGAACTTAAACACAAAACGCGGCACGGCGGATTTAAACCGAAACGGCAACCGCACCAACGCCCGGCATTTCCCCTTCGCGATCGGCGTGGCGTAAACCACGGTCATCACCTGACCAAAGGGGCTATCGGCAATGTCGTGCCACATCAACCCCGGCGCGATGAAGGTGGTCTGTTGGGAACCAAGTTTGCCTCGGCGGGGGCCTTCGGGCCAAACGCCCGTAAACCCGGTTTTTTCCACGGCACTGACTTCCAGCTCAAAGTCTTTGGCATTGGCGCGGTTGCCGACGCGGGGGTGATGGGTGAAGGACACATGGCTGGTGTCGAGGACGTTTTCGAGCAGGGTCGTTGCATCGTAGGGGAGGTCGCGGGCGATATCTACCATCACCCATTCCGATTCGTTGTGGTCGAGGGGGGTGACGCGGGGAATGGGGTGGGTGGGGGCGTTTTCGGGTTGACCGGCGTAGACGAAGAGCATGCCTTGGACGACTTCGCTGGGGTAGTGGCGGACGGCGGCGCGGGGGCTTTGGTGGGCTGTTCCGGTTTCGACTTGGAAGGGGATGCGATCGCACGCCCCCGTCTCGGTAAACGCCCAACCGTGATAGGGGCATTCTAAGCAGCCATCCTCAGTGATGCGACCTTCCGAGAGGGCGGCTAACCGGTGGGAACAGCGATCGCTTAACACCACCCACTGCGCTGTTTTTTCCTGCCACCAAATCACCAAGGGCTGCCCCAACAGGACAAACCGGGTCGGGCGCGATCGGTCTAAATCACCAACAAACTGCACCGGATACCACGCCTCAGCCCAATCAAAGGGGTCAAGGGAAGCGAGTTCAGAAGACGAAGCCGGGGATAATGCGTCTGACACCATGGGACATTTTCAGCAGAACATCAATAAAGGACTGCCCCAGTGAGCAGCCTTCCCTTTAGCTTAACGAATCTTTACAACTCAAGACGCCAATCAAGCCAGCCTCCTGCTTAAAATGCGTTTCCTCTCCCCGTTTGCCCTCACCCTCCATTCCCTCCACTGTTCATCCTGTTAGGTTGCGGGCAATAAATACAGCCCCGGTTTAGCATCAGCCGGGGGTAAAAGTGCAGTGCTATTTTTGACGTTTTGAGCCTCGCACAGGTCAGCAAATGCGAGGAGACTATCTAAACGGGCGGTCAGTTCGCTGATGGTGTCTAAATATTCGGCGAGGGCAAGCTGACGATATTGCCAATGTTGCGTAATCAGCGGTTTGGTGCGACTCATTTCGAGTTCAACTTCTGCGTTCATCCGTTTTCGATAGGCGCGATCGGCGGATAGATTTTGATCAACGGGTGAAATTCGCACGATGCGATCGACTCGTTCAGGCGTGATGTGTGGTTTAAAGAGGGGCGTGGCGAAACGTTGGGCGGTATTGAGTTCGGGGCGTTCATCACTTAATAGTTTTTTGGCCCAGGTTTCCGCCTGTTGTTGAAATTGTGGGACTGTTTGCCGGAGGACTTCTTGAGCGTCTTGAATATGCCCATGTTGCAGCAACAATTGTGCTTCGGTCGCGGTCGCCACTGCCCAGCCTTGGGTAGCCACATCCACGAGCATTAAGGTGTTGGGTTCGGTTTCGAGTTGGGCTTGGGTCGCTTGGGCGGCAAGAAATAATCGTACTGATGTGGCGACTTTGAGGGCGGCTTTGGGGAAAGGCATCCCCATAAAAAAGGCTGCATTCATGCTTAAA
>CAZCWE010000071.1:8290-13136 GCA_964502285.1 uncultured Spirulina sp.
TTCGAGTTGGGCTTGGGTCGCTTGGGCGGCAAGAAACACTCGTGCGGATGCGGCAACTTTTAGGGCAGTTTTGGGGGAATCATCCGGAAAGCGTTTGAGGCTATCAAGTTCTGCTTGTAAATCGGCAATTTTGCTAATCAGTAGGGCTTTATGGAGGTTGGCAATAGCGACACTTTGTCGTTTTTGCTGTTCTAAACTATCCACAACCAGCAAATGAATATAACCCAGTTGCATTGAGAGTTGATCAAGGCGATCTTCTACTCTCATAAATCCAGCATCCATTGATTGTTGAAGTTGACCAATGGATTTTTGGACTTGGTGCAACTTGTAGCCCATGTAAGCAAAGCCCGCAATGCTGACACCCAATCCTAAAACACTCGCTCCGGCGGCAATTTGGGAAACGCCTAAAATCTGAGCAGCAGTGTGTTGGAGTCCGATTAGCCTGGTATCAATGCCCACTAACTTATTAAAGTTTGCAGCATGGCCCACTGAGTTCACAAGAAGATTGGCTGATCCTGTGACTGGGGCAAATGGTAGCCCCATCAATTGCGAGGTTAAACCAGAAGCTTCGGAAAGATGAGCAACAATTTGCCCTCCTTGGCTAGTTCCGGCAGCATGACGAATGAGACCACCATAGCGAATGAGAGAACCGTCTGCTAGTCCTTGAACAATGGCAGGATTAGCAATTAGATTTGTAGGAATAATCATGAGTTAATTCGCTTAACGATAAAGAACGCTGGTATCGTAATCTGTGCCAGAGATGCGCTTGGATACTGTGATTTTCTGTGAGCTTGTGCCGATCAGTTGACGAAAGGCTTTATATCGGCTCATGGAGCTAGACCCTTCTTTAAATTCTTCGTAAGACTTGTTGTCCAATTCGATTTTTACCAAATAGACATCATATTCAGATTGGTTTAAAGCTTCAGGTTGTGCAAAATATTGCTCTAGGCGGGTTTGACGAAATTCATCTTCTGTCCCTTGCCATAGAGATTCTATCGCAGGAATTGAAAATACTTCGTCGATGATGTCGTTAGTAATACCACTTTGCTTTAGTTTACCGATGACATTTTTGACTTTATAAGTCTTCAATACCAAAAACAGTATGTTTTTCTTTGCTACTTGATGATCGCTAATGGGCTGTGGTGTAGACGAATATGATCTTGTTCCAAAAGTATTTTCACGTTTTTGAGCAGTGCGCGATAGAGAAATTGACTTTGATTTAGAAAGCATAAAACCAATGCCTGTTAATACAAACGCGACTAGCAAAAAAAGCTTGATATCCTCCATTTCATGAATCTCCTTTTGAGTGGTTTGTATAATTGATTTGAGCTTACGACTTAAATCGTCAAGGAAGAACTCACCAACGATGTTAATAGGTCGAGGCAGTTTGTGGTTTGTTACTTCCAATAGTTTTTTGTACATCTTACTTACGTCTTGAATAACACTATTATCTTGCAAAAAAGCATCGAGATCAGGCTTGATTTCTTCATAAGGGATATCGGCTTCCTTGCACCAAACTTTGATCGCATCATCTAGTGATAAAACTTTACTATTTCTCGATAATCTTTCGATGGTGCTATTAAATATTCCTACCATTATTTTAGTTCTCACTATTGAGTGTTGACACCTTCAAACTTTTCTCTAGAGCTTGATAGGCTTTGATAGTCACATCTTTTTGTAAGCCTATTGTATTCCAGAGTTTTTGTGTTTCATCAAAGTTGTTTTGAATAATAGTTAACTGCTCTTGTAGAGAATCTTCAACTAACTCCTCAATTACATCAATAGCTTGACCGAATTCTTTTGTTAGTGAATCAAGATATTCAATGATCCAGTGATACAGCTTCTCCCATAGCTCTAAACCAGCATTAGTAATGCTTTCCCCCCATTGCTCGGACAATGTATTAATATCAGGAACTTTTAACATTTGATACTCTATATCTTCATATATGGGTTCAGAACGATACTTAGTAACATCACGTTTAAACAAGAACAAAAAACGCTTAGTTTCAGTATATTCAACGTTTTGGCTTCCAACTTTTTCGGTCTCTTGAATTATATCCGATTCAATTTCTGCCATTGTTTTAAAAAAACGTTCAGGAAGTTGAGGAGGAGAGGCTAGAATTGCACGATTGAACTCCGCTTCAATGGCTTCCGTCCCTTCTGGAAAGTTAAGATTAATAAACACATTTGCTACATCTGTCAATAGAGAAGTGGAGCGATTTTTCACAAAGTCTTGCATAAAATCTCCAAACTTTTTTGCTTCAGTTTGCAACTTAAATTCTGCTAGCAGAACAAGAGCTTCTGCCATGAAAATGTTCATTTTTTGATAACCTTGCTCTATTGCAGAAAGACTGTTACATTTTTCTTTATCATGGATAGAAGCTTTAAAGATTAGTTCGCCATTATCTCCTTTTCCATCACTTTCTAGCTTCATAAATCCGAATGTGATTTGAGCATAAGCGTTGTATATACCATCCGCCAACCTGAATAGGATCACATCCTGCAAGTTATCTCTCAGTTCACTATTATACTGATTACAGTTTTCTAGCGCATCACTAACAGGTCTAATGAGAGCTATTGAAAGCAATTTTTGAAGTTCACCAACAATATCTCTGATACCTGATAGCCCTTGAATCCCATTATTCTCGGCTTCAACAATAAGAGCTTGGCGCTCTGTAGCATCATCAGATTGAATTTTACGAATTATACTTTTAAAAAGTGTTTTTACATCTTCAGGATCGCTTTTTATTTTCTTATTTAATTTTTTACAGTCTTCACGAAGTTTGCGACGACGTTCTTCTACCTCCTCACGACTTTTGAGCTTACGAACCTTGGCTACAGTATCCAAACTCGCCATCAAACTATGAAATGTTTTAAAAACTGGATTCAAAGCGGGAAAAATTACGAGTTCTGGAAAAGACTGCTCTACGCGATAGTTTAAGGTTTGCCATAGTTCTTTTCCTCCACTCCATTGATGGGCATGCTGAAGGATACGGCGCATCGTCTTGTCACTGATAGAACCTTGAGAATTTACCTTTTTTTCAATAGTGGAGAATGAATTTGCAAGTTCTGGATTATTTTTCGTGTTTCGTTTGATGATAGTCGCACAATCTTCAAACATTGCGTTTAAAAATTTTATCCTTGTTTCAGGTGTGACTTGTGAAGACTCTTTCATACTGCCTGCTCCCCAAGCACATTGAGCATAGTAAAGTAGTCGCGCACTAAAAGGAATAATGTCTGGCACTTCCTTGAGTTCAAGAACTTCACGAATCTCATTTTTTAACTGTTTAACTCGGTATTCAACAGGGAGATCATCAAATCCTCTTTTGTCAACACGATTTAAAATGAATATCATTGAATCAGTTCGACCCTTTAAGTAGCCAACAACCTCTTTTAGCTCTTTTAATAGTTTTTTACGTCGTTCTTCATCTGTTTGAGAATAGTCTAACGCGACTAAATTACAAGCTTGATCAATCTGTTCTCGAATAATAGATAAATTACTGTCATCCTCTTGCATTGAGTTTAAACCCGGCAAATCAAGAAATTCAAAGCCAATCCCTTCAGGGAGATTTAGTAGTCTTCGATCGCTAGAAGGTAAGAGCGGCCCATAAACAGTTACAGACGGGGCATAACATTTTTCTTGAGTTTTTCGATCTTTGTGATAGGACAACATTAATTGCTGAATTTGATCATACACTTGATCATCATTCAGATCTGTAATTGGTTCTTGACCATTAATGATGAGCTGTAACTCATCAGATGCACGTAATGTTAATACTCCGCCGCTCATTTCTCCTGCTTCAATGGGAGCAATACGACGGCCAATCAAGGCGTTAACAATGGTTGACTTGCCAGCCGATGTTGTTCCTAGCATTGCAATCGAAAGTGTAGGATTAGCTAGTCTTTCAGTCGCTTTTTTATGTTCATCACGGAACTCAATCAATAGTTTTTCGAGGACAGAATCTTGAAAAACATCTTTATGATCCCGATAGAGTTTGACGACTTCAACCTTTAGCTCATCCAACAAGATGCGAACGTGATTCAATAACTCTTCAACCGACTTAGACATACGATTCTCCAGGAGCGACAAAAAGGAGGTGGGGGAGGCCAGGGCGATCGGGCGATCGCTGCGATCGCATCCTTCCTTAACCGATTTAAAACTAGACCTAAAGACTGATTGAGATGACCTCCATGGACTGTTAGAGGGAAAAAAGTAACTGGTAGGAGTGTATCAGCCTATTTTGCTGAGGATTGCTAATTACGGAAAAACTTAACCCGAAGGTCAAGACGCAAACACCAAGACCGAGCGAAGTGTAAGGATCGATGCAGAGCGGTTAAACTCCCTGGCTCGTCTTGCCATCTGTCAGCATCAGGCAGAGCGGAATCCCAGCGATATAATAAAAAGCCTGTTGTGGCGATCGCGAGTCCTACGGACACGATTGATCCGCAACAATATCACCCTTTATTCTGTACGTTGCCCATGTCCTCTGATTCTCTCCAGGCTGCTGTTTATATCGTGGGTGCGGGGCCCGGTGATCCGGAACTGTTGACCGTCAAAGCGCAACGCATCCTTGCAATGGCGGATGTGATTCTCTATGCGAATTCCCTTGTGCCAATGCAGATTTTAGACGGGACGCGCCCCGATGCGGAGTTAATCGCCACGGGACACACCACCCTCGAAGAAGTGGTGCCGTTGATGTGCGATCGCGTCCGAGCCGGTAAATCCGTCGTGCGGCTCCATTCCGGGGATCTCACCCTCTACAGCGCGATCCATGAACAGATGCACCGCCTCGCCGATGAGGGGATTCCCTTTGAGCTTGTGCCGGGGATTAGCGCGTTTCAAGCC
>CAZCWE010000072.1:0-3880 GCA_964502285.1 uncultured Spirulina sp.
TGAGGGCATACAGATCATCACAGCCACCGATATGCTCGTCGTTGATGAAGATTTGCGGTACGGAGCGACGACCGTGGGCGCGTTCGGCCATGGCATCGCGGGCGGCATTGTCGCCGTCGATTTTGTGTTCTTGGAAGTCTACGCCTTTCCACCAGAGCAGGCTTTTGGCGGCGATGCAATAGGGGCAGGTTTGCCAGGTATAAATTTCCACCTGGGCTTTGACTTGGTCGGGGTGGCGACCCAACAGATCATTCAGCCATTCAAAATCCAACATTGGCAAGGGTTACATCAAAAAAATTGCTGTTCTGATCATACTCCGGTTGGGGGGGAGTCGAGGGGATCGGGTTGGAGGGTGACGCGATCGCGCCCCCGATGCTTCGACATATACAAGGCCTGATCCGCCTGCTCAATCAGTTGGTGATCCTGCATCCCTGCCGGGGGAATCCCACAGGCAACCCCCAGGCTCAAGGTGACATGGTCAGCGGCGGAGGATTGACTGTGGGAAATTTGGAGTCCTTTCACCGCCAGCCGAATCGCCTCGGCTACTTCGACAGCAGCATGGGCGGTGGTTTTGGGCAAAAGGACGATAAACTCTTCCCCCCCGTGGCGGGCGGCGAGATCTTGGGGACGCACCGCCTGGGCAATGGCTTGGGCCACCTGCTGCAAGCAGTGATCCCCCTGATTGTGGCCGTAGGTGTCGTTGTAGGTTTTGAAATGGTCGATGTCACAGAGGATGATGGCGAGGGACTGCTGTTTGGCGATCGCACTGTGCCAGGTCGATTGCAGCCGTTCGTGGAGATAACGGCGATTGGGAATGTTGGTGAGACTATCGAGATAGGCGTGTCCGTGGAGTTGGTGGCTGTAATAAACCATCGTCAGGGTGGCAGACCCGGTGATCGACAGCAAAGCCGTGATACTCGGCACCCACCACTGCCAGAGAAATAAGCCGTAGGCACTGCCCACCAGGGCAGCACCAATCACCCCTAAGAGCACCGTCATCACCATAAACCGGACTCGAAAGCGTTGCTGCACCGGACTCCAGCGCATCACTTGAAAGCCCACCGTCGCACTCAGCACCGACCACCCCCACACCCACAGCCATTCCCAAGGCTCATTCCACACATACAACAAAGGGCGACCATCCAGGGCGGCGCTCACGATTTGGCTGATGGCGTTGGCGTGAATCACCACCCCAGGCATCGGATCGGGACTGGTGCTGAGTTTGGAGGCGCTGTAGGGTGAGAGGGAAAGATCATTGAGACTCGCAGCGGTGGTGCCGATCAGGACGATGCGATCGCGAATTTTAGCCGGGTCATAGTCACCCCCTAGGAGGGCAGTGAGGGCAATGGTATCAAACTGTGAGCGCGTGCCCCGGTAATTGAGCAACACCTGATAGCCTCCAGTCCGCATTTGCAGATAGCCCCCATTCCACTGTTGCAACAGTCCAGAAGACCGCAGGGGCCAAAAGTTAGCCTTGCCGAGTTGGACATGGATGCCCGCCTCGTCTTGGGGTTCCATCGTCACCCCCTCATTGGCCAGGTACATCAAGGCCACTTTTGTGGCAAAGCTGTCGTGGGATTCCACCGTACCCTGATCACTCGACTGAATCGTCAGGATAGATCGTCGCACTCGGCCATCGGTATCGAGAATGATATCGGCAAACCCCACCCGCTGCGCCTCAGCCAAGCTCGGCGGGGGCGGAATCGCGGGGGCAATTTTTTTATAAACCCCGATGAGATGATCCAGGCGGCGAAAGGTTTGTTCAAGCTCTGGATCACCGGGTTCAATGGGAAAATCGCGGTAAATATTGAGCCCAATCACTCGTGCTTGGTGCTGGTCTAAGACGTTGAGGAGATTCACCAAGAGGGTGTCGGACAGGGGCCACTGTTGCAGATGATTAATATCCTCATCGTCAATGGTGATGATCGTGATGCGTTCATCTTTGGGTTCTGGCGATCGCCACAGAAAAAACTGATCAAGCAAGTGTAATTCCAACTCTTGCCAGAGGCCGGTGTAGCTGAGGGCGATCGTCGCGAGGCTAGTTCCCGTGGCAGCGAGAACGAGATCAAGCCAGCTTCGCGACGGATTACCCCGTTGAAATAGCCTGAATGACGTCCAGCGTTTAGGGAGTCGGAACGGTTTCATTGCGTTGTGAGCAGGGGCTGAGGGGCGATCTCCTCCAATTCTCCTTGTTGAAGAAGGGATGTCCAATTATCTCGGATAATGGGGGCCACGGTCTCGTTACGCATGAGGGGAGCGAGGATAGCGAGGGTGTCAATCCACAAACCATTGTGGGCATATCCGGCTGCGATCGCCAAGGTCTCACAATCGGCTGCTGTGCCGCCTTGGGACACACAGCGAGCCTTCGCCGCCTCGATCACCGTCGGCGATGCTGGCAAGGGGTCTATGGTTTGCAGCGATCCTTGGTCTAAAAGGGGTGTGAAATGCCCGCCACCACAATCTGCCTGAATTGACCAGTGATACTGCGTGTTAGGGCTTAGCGTCCCCCGCTGTTGATCGGAGAGGGGAATTTCGAGAATGCCGGGGCCCGCGTCCGCCAACGGGATGGTGATCTCCGGCAAACTGTAGTCCGCTGCCGTTTCGGTCACATAGACATAGAGTTGAGATGCCGTTGTTGCAGGGAGGTAGAAGTAAAGACTGGGGGTTAAATCTGTGGTCACGGCTTGAAACATGCGGACTTTCCGAGGCTGTTCATTCTCGTTGGTCACGATTTGCAGGGGAATCAAGGCTGTAGCCGTGATTCCCGATGGTTCATCACCCCCACACAGCCCGCCCCGCGTCGCACCGGAGGCGGTTTTATCGGGTTCGCCTTCGTTGGGGGGGGTGAACTGGATAATCGGATCGGTCAGGGGGGGTGTGGGTTGGGCCTGCGCGATCGCAGTCATCCCTACACTATGGATCGAGAGAAACAGTAAGCCAAGGTAGAATTTGAAAGCACTAGTCATCCCATGCACTCCATAAACGTCACGTTAAAACACAAAATCAACACTGTAATTGTGTTTCAGAAGTTACACCCTAGGGCAACCTCTGAAATCGGTAAGAGTCTAAAACACTCGACTGTCACTGTTCTTGATCGTAGCTGGATTTCTTGTTCAACCGTGAGTTTAGACCTGCGCTTTCAGTGATTTTACTTAATTTTTTGGGATAGTTAGACTCATTACCCTCTTTGATTGATTCTGCGATCGCACCCCATGCTCACCCTCTCCCCCGTCCTCAAAACCCGCCTCGCCCAACCCCTCACCCTCGGCAACCTCACCCTCAACAGTCGGGTTTTGCAATCCCCCCTTTCTGGTGTCACTGACCTTGTGTTTCGTCGCCTTGTGCGCCGCTACGCCCCCCGCTCCATGCTCTACACCGAAATGGTCAGCGCCACGGAACTTCATCACCTGCGCACCCTCCCCCAAGTGATGGCCATTGACCCCGATGAACACCCGATCAGTATTCAACTCTTCGACTGTCGCCCCGATTTCATGGGGGAAGCGGCCCGCAAAGCCGTCGCCGAAGGAGCCGCAACCATTGACATTAATATGGGCTGTCCGGTGAATAAAATCACGCGACGCGGGGGCGGCTCATCCTTGCTGCGGCAGCCGGAGATAGCAGAAGCGATCGTGCGGGCGGTGGTGGCGGCGGTGGATGTGCCGGTGACGGTGAAAACGCGCCTGGGGTGGAGTGATGACGAAATTACGATCCTCGACTTTGCCCAACGGATGGAGCAAGCCGGGGCGCAGATGTTGACGATCCATGGCCGCACCCGGCAGCAAGGCTACAATGGCACAGCGCAGTGGGATTGGATTCGGGCCGTGAAAGAAGTGGTGAGCGTGCCGGTGATTGCCAATGGGGATATTTTTTCGGTGGCGGC
>CAZCWE010000072.1:3910-13121 GCA_964502285.1 uncultured Spirulina sp.
GGGTGATGTGTTCGCGGGGGACGCTGGGTTATCCGTTTTTGGTGGGTCAGATTGACCATTTTTTGCGCACGGGGGAATTGTTGCCGGAACCGACGATCGCAGAATCCCTCGCCTGCGCCCAAGACCATCTCATCGGTCTGTGGGACTATAAAGGGCAACGGGGCATTTATCAATCTCGGAAACATTTGGCCTGGTATTGCAAGGGGTTTCCGGGGGCGGGGGAGTTGCGCGATCGCCTCTCCCAAATTGAAACTGTCGAAGCGGGGTTAGGGTTGTTAGAGGCAGCGATCGCGTCAGCCACCATCGCGCAAGCCACTATCGCGCCAGCCACTATCGCGCCAGCCACCCCGCACCCACCCCAGCCCATCCTGTCCTAAGCCCCCCCCATGTTTGTCACCGAACCCCTGATCTATCTCCAACTCCAAAAAACCGCCTGCACCCACATCGCCCACCTCCTAAACACCTATCTCGGCGGCGAACAGATCGGCAAACACCGCCGGATGCCGAGCCAATACTTCAATAGTTCTCAGGTGATCCTCGGTTCTGTGCGCAATCCGTGGGATTGGTATGTGTCGCTCTGGGCGTTTGGTTGCAGTGGTCAGGGGGATCTCCATCGTCGTTTGGGGGAGCGCGAAATTTGGCCCCACCTCAAAAACCTGCCGCGCCACCCCACGGGATCGCTAAAAAACCTACGCGGCGAACTCACCAAGCCGATCCAACGCTGGGCGGATCTGTATCGCGATGCCCACGATCCCCATCGGTTTCGCCAGTGGCTTCATCTCCTCTTTGACCCCCAACGCCGGTATGATCTCCGCGAAGGCTACGCCTACAGTGCGATCGCACCCTTCGCCGGGTTGATGACCTACCGCTATCTCCGCCTCCATTGGCGCGACATCACCCCCCTCTATCAACCCCAGATCCAAACCTGGTCGCACCTCTACGACCTCGACCAAGCCCAAAATATGCTCACCGCCGTGATCCGCATGGAACACCTCGGCGATGATTTTGTCACCGTTCTCGCCCAAATTGGCCACCCCCTCACCCCCGCCCAAGAACACGAGGTGCGATCAGCTCAAAAGTCCAACCCCTCCAAACACCGCAATTTCCGAGACTATTATGACCAGGACGCGATCGCCCTCGTTGCCGACCGCGAGCAATTAATTATCGAAAAATATAACTATCGTTTTGCCTAAGGAGTCAGGCTAATGTTCGCACCACCGCAGGCTGAGGGTCATCGTTCGCGCCGCATCTCCAAAGGCGATCGGGTGAGCGATCGCTTTGGGAGGCTGCGCCGTTGAATGCCCTAACAGCGTTAAAGCGTGAAGGGTGAGAGTGCTCTACAATGCCCCCGCTGCGGTTTGATCCAAAATGCCCGAACTCAGATAGGTGGTTAGGTTCAGGGTTTGGATGATCGGCTGGCTGTCGGCTCCCTGGGGATAGTCAATCACCGTCACCGCGCCATTACCCTGTTTAATCGCCCAAATATCCTTGGGGTCTAAACCGAGGAGGGAACAGAGAATTACCTTGTTCACGGCATCATGGGCAACGACGAGGACGGTTTTCGGATCGCCACTGCTGAAGCGAGTGGCGATCGCAGTCCACGCCGCCACCGCGCGATCCCACACCTGCTGAAGATTCTCCCCTTCAGGCATTTGCACCGTTTCCGGCGCCGTTTTCCACTGCGCCAGCAACCCCGGATAGGCCGCCTCAATTTCCGTCTCTAACTTCCCTTCCCAGAGGCCATGACCAATTTCGCAGAGTTCCGGGTCAGTCTCTAGGGTGATGTGGGGGTGGTGTTGGAGGATGATTTCGGCGGTTTCCTTCGGGCGCAACATCGGGCTGCTCACCGCCTTGTCAATTTGCACGGCTTTTAAATAGGTTGCGGCTTTGTCCGCTTGTTCGCGGCCGCGATCGTTGAGGGGAATATCTTTAATGCCTTGGAAGCGTCCTTCCCGGTTCCAATCGGTCTCACCGTGGCGCACCAACAACATCCGCAGTTGATTATGGGGCGGTCGTGGCGACGGCAAGACCACGCCCATGTGAGACACCTGATTGAGGGATTCGGCTTGTACCGGATCGCCCCAACCGCCGGTAAAGTTCAGCACATTAATACAACAATTCGACTGCTGCAAGGATTGGTAACGGCTGGCATCCATGCCCAAGGCACTCATCAACAGACAGCGGTTAATGCCGTTATGGGCGACGATCAGCACGGTTTGGCCGTCGTGGTGGGGTAGGAGAGTTTGCCAAAATTCTTGGGCTTGGTGGTAAAGCGATCGCACCGGATAATGGGCCTTGCCGTCCACCTCCATGAAAAATTGATCGGGCTGGTCATGCCATTGTTGATATGCGGCGGGGAAGCGATCGCGCACCTCATCGCGCTTCAACGCCTCCCACAGCGGTAAATCCACTTCGAGCAATTGGGGAGATGCGATCGGGGTGCAGTCTAGGCCAAGGGTTTGGGTAACGATCCCGGCGGTCTGCGCCGCCCGTTGCAGCGGACTGTGGTACACCGCCGCTATTTCAATCCCTTGCAACGCGGCGGCCACCTTCGCCGCCTCCTGTTGTCCCTGCTCAGTCAAAACCGATTCATCACATCGACCCTGAATGCGCTTTTGAGCGTTGTAGGTACTTTGCCCATGTCGCACGATAATTACTCGCGTTGTCACGCCGCCTTCTCCTGATTTCTGTTTGCGATCGTATCCTTCGCCATTTTAGAATCTGGCGTGCCTCTCTGCTGAATCTCCTCCCCAAAAGCAGCCATTTTTCCCCACAAAACAAACGGAGACTCAATAACAGAGTCTCCGCTTGCGTCATTCAAATCGATTCAGCGTGAACGAATCACAAAAACCGGGGATGTTTCAATTAAACAGCCACAGTGCCTTTCGTTTTCGCAGCCAATTCACCGGATGCATACTTCTTCGCGAAGTCATCCAAAGCGATTTGCTTGATCTTGGTCGCATTGCCTGCCGCACCAAACTGCTGATAGCGATCGGAGCACACTTGCTTCATGTACTTGATCGAAGGCTTCATGAAGTGGCGGGGGTCAAAGTTCGACGGATCTTTCATCGCTGCTTCACGGATTGCTGCCGTGATTGCCAAGCGGTTGTCGGTGTCGATATTCACTTTGCGCACACCGCTCTTGATCCCTTTTTGGATTTCCTCAACAGGAACACCATAGGTTTCAGGGATTTTACCGCCGTACTGGTTGATCATATCGAGCCATTCTTGGGGAACGGACGAAGATCCGTGCATCACCAAGTGGGTGTTGGGCAGACGGTTGTGAATTTCTTCGATGCGGCTGATGGCCAGCACTTCGCCCGTCGGTTTGCGGGTGAACTTGTACGCACCGTGGCTAGTACCGATCGCCACAGCTAGAGCATCCACTTGGGTTTGCTCCACAAAGGCCACGGCTTCATCGGGGTCAGTCAGCAACTGATCTTTGCTCAAGGTTCCTTCAAACCCGTGACCATCTTCAGCTTCACCGGCCCCGGTTTCTAACGAACCGAGGCAACCGAGTTCACCTTCAACACTGGCCCCAACGGAGTGAGCCACTTTCACCACTTCAGCGGTGACGTTGACATTGTATTCAAAGCTAGCGGGGGTTTTTGCGTCCGCTTCTAAGGAACCATCCATCATGACGCTGGTGAAGCCGTTGCGGATTGCTGAATAGCAAGTGGCAGGGCTGTTGCCATGGTCTTGGTGCATGACCACGGGAATATGAGGATAGGTTTCAACCGCAGCCAAAACGAGGTGACGCAAAAAGTTTTCACCTGCGTAGGAACGGGCACCACGGGACGCTTGAAGAATCACCGGGCTGTTGGTTTCATCCGCAGCCTGCATGATCGACAAGATTTGTTCCATGTTGTTGACATTGTATGCAGGAATGCCATAGCCGTTTTCAGCGGCGTGATCCAACAGTAGCCGCATGGGTACGAGCGCCATAAATCATCCTCCTATCTTTAATTCTTTAATGTTAAGTCTGCGACCCATCTGCGACGATGGTGTGCAGGTCAATTGTGATCGGAATCTTAGGTTAGTCTATCAGACTCCTAAGAACTTTTGTTAATTTGAGTTGCGATTCATAGATGTTTATGGGTCGCCTGGGACTCGAACCCAGAACAAATCGGTTAAAAGCCGAGTACTCTACCATTGAGCTAGCGACCCTTGCTGCGAGGAATATCATTCTTTTCGCGCACGGTTCCTCACTGTAACAAAGGGTTTTGAGCCTGTCAAGGGCGTGACGGTATTCTCTACCCAAGGTTCAGGGGCATCGCAACGGAACCTCCGGACTGAGGTGAGCGGTGGATGTCACAATCTAACAGTGGGGTGATCGGGAGCGATCGCACCCCACCGCACTCAGGGCATCGACTTCGTATCCTGTATTTTCTGTGGATCACCGCACCGTATGGTTAAATCCAAGCGCCGCAAAACCGACAAAAAAAACGATTCCACCCCCGTCCTGACCCCCAAAGAACTCGCCGCCCAAAAACGGCAAGCCAAAGAACGCCGCCAGAAATTAATTCAGGTCAATGGCATCTGTATCGCCTTCCTCCTCGTGGTGGGGTTGCCGCTCATCTTGATTAACGAAAAAATCGGGCTTGCTTTGGGGGTGGGTGTTCCGGTGATGTATTGGTCTTATCAATATCCCCGCAGTGCCCTGTGGTTGTTTTTGATCTATATGCCCTTTAGCGGCACGGTGATTTACCAATTGGTGGGGGGCAATGCACTGTTTAACCTCGCCAAAGATGCGTTCTTTATCCCCGCGTTAATCGCTTTAGTCGTGAAGTGCAAGCGGGAGAAAAAGCCGATTTTTGTAAGGTCGGAAATTATGGCCACGCTGGGCATTCTGACCCTCTGCGCCTGTTTAACCTTGATTGCGGTCAATGGCTCGATGCAGTTTATTTTGCCCATGTGTTCGAGTTTGCCCCGACGGGGGCGGGGGATGCTCTGTAAAGAAGGCATTCCGATCGCCCAGGGGGTTCTAGGGTTCAAGGTCTTGATGGGCTATATTCCCCTGATTTTCTGTGCGTACTATTTCATCCGCGATAAAAAGGGCTTGCTGTGGCTCTGTCGGGTGCATTTAATTTTGGCGTTGATCTGCTGTGGGTTGGGCGTGTTGCAGTATTTGATGCTCGAAAGTGGCAGTTGTGAGGGGACGCGCAATGAGGTGGGGGATGCCTTGTTCAAGGCCAGTGTGGAGGCGAAATGCTTGGTCGGGGGGTCGTTGGGCTACAGTCCATCGCAGGATTTCATTCGGTTGCCGGGGACGTTTGCCTCGCCGTGGCATTGGTCGTGGTTTTTGATTTCCAATAGTGCCCTGACGTTCACGACGACATTTTGTGATCCGTCGCTGTGGTGGCGGTTGGGGGGCTTGGCAGGAATGGGATTGGTGTTTGTCAATGCGGTGATTTCGGGGCAGCGGATCGCGTTGGCGTTGGTGCCGGTGGTGACGGTGATTTTGCTGGTGCTGACGGGGCAGTTGGCGAATGTGAAGCGGTTTTTGCCGATTGGGATTGGCTTGGCGCTGGTGCTGAGTGTGGCGATCGCATCTAACCCGGAGCTGATCCAAGAGCGGATCGACAGTTTCCAAAGTCGCGCCGAAGCCTCGCCCCCCCAAGCCTTCATCATGGAGCAATTCCGTTGGGCTACGGAAGAGCAGCGGGGCTTTTTGGGGCGCGGCCTGGGCAAGGCGACCAATTCGACGCGCATCTTTGGCGAAACGGCGTTAGTGGAAACCTTTCACCCGAAATTGCTCTATGAAATGGGGTATCCGGGGCTGATTGCCTTCATTCTCTTCACGGGTAATATTACCTGGGTGACCCATCGAATTACGCGATCGCTCAAAACCCCCAGTGTGCGCAATTTCGCCTCCAGTTTTTGGGTGTTTATTTTGATTATTAGCTTTTTCCCCTATTGGTATCCCCTCGACACCGATCCGGTGGCGGTGTATTACTGGTTTTTCATCGGGGTGATGTTTGCCCTGCCGAAGATTGATGCCCAAGAACAGGAGAAATTAAAAGCAGCGGCTCAGGAAGCCGAAGAACTCCTGCGCCAGAAAAAAGCAGCCCGGGCCCGCCTCCGAAATAATTCGAGCTAGGATGAATGGGACGGGGTTAACTGGCATTTGCAGTCACGAGTAAGGTCAGTTCTTGGCGGCCCGTCACATAGACAATCATGCCAGGATTGAAGATACTACCGTCAATTGATTGGGCAAACCAATAGCTGCCGCGAAACTTCACCCGGCCCTGTTGACGCGGTGCGATCGCCCGCTCCACAATTGCTTCTCCACACCAATTCTGTAGACGTTGACGTAATGGGGATTGTCCTTGAGCGGTTTGAAAAAGATTAAACATGGCTTGGTATTTAGCAATGAGAGGAACTGAAACCAATTGCGTTATCTTGTCAGAATCAAAATCGATACAATAAGTTCCAAAGGAGAGAATAAACACCCGGTAAACGCTATAATTTTCGTGATTTGAATCGACCAGTTTTTAATCTGTCACACGCCCTAGGGATGATTCTCTGTATCCGGATTAAATCCTGCTGATCCCATTAATTGAATCGTGCATCTATTGCTCATCGACCCAAATTCCCCAAACAGTGAATGACTATCACGTCTATTAAACAACGCATTTTTCTCGTTGGCTGCGGTCGATCGGGAACAACCTTGTTGCAGTGCTTAATTGCCGCCCATTCTGATATTCTTTCGTTCCCAGAATCGAAATTTTTTCAATATCTCATTCCCACCCACGAACCACGTCGCCTCACCTTCGGCCTCACGTCGCGGCATTTTTATCCTTGGATTACCCAATTTTGCGAGGATATGGGACATCCAGAATTGGCCCCGAGTTGGTCAAAATATCCCCTGCCCATTGCGTGGCAAGCAGAAAAATTTGTCCATGATCTAGACACCATCACCCGCCAATCTGGCTATCATATTTGGCTC
The DNA here is from genome assembly GCA_964502285.1 of uncultured Spirulina sp. Taxonomy (GTDB): domain Bacteria; phylum Cyanobacteriota; class Cyanobacteriia; order Cyanobacteriales; family Spirulinaceae; genus Spirulina. The sequence goes on from CAZCWE010000072.1 coordinate 10,860, forward strand.
GAAAAAAGCCCCAAACATTTACACTATTTGAATTATATAGAACGCTATGTGCCGGAGGTGAAGATTATCCATCTGGTGCGCAGTGGGACGGATGTAGTCGCGTCGCTCTACGATGCGGGGCGGAAATATCCCCAGAAATGGGGCTATGAGCATGGCACGATTGATCAATGTGTGCAGCGGTGGCTCACGGATATTCAGGTGACGCAGCAGCATTTAGCCAAGCCGAATCATACGCTGATTCGGTATGAGGAATTGGTGGCTAATCCTGAGCAGTCGATGCGGGATCTGTGTGACTTTTTAGGAATTCCCTTTGAGCCGACGATGCTCGAAGACTACAAGGTGACGGCGAAACCACTGATGCAAAACCGCTATGAAAACTGCGAACCGGCGGTAACCGAACAGATTCAAAATGCGAATTCGACGAAGTTTTTCACGCTCTTTTCAGACGATGAGCAAGCCTATATTCGGGAAAAACTTGTGGGGGTGGATTTGGATCAGTTGAGCGCGATCGCATCCTGACGCGACCCGTTAGCGAATCCCAATCCTGCGTGATGATCGTCCTCTATCCAGGCTGGCACGTCTCGCCGCAAGACAGGATTGATCACGCGATCCCCTTTTCATCTATGCCCATGCTGCTGTAATTAACCCCCATGATGACCCCTCTCGATCACCCGATTGTCTATGAAAGTTTCGCCCTGATTGATCAAGAAGTGGGGGCCCATGCCTTCAGTGGGGCGGAATATGAGATTGTGCGGCGGGTGATTCACAGTACGGCGGATTTTGAGTTTTTGGAGTTGGTGCGGTGGAACGAAGGCGCGATCGCATCTGGCATCCGGGCGTTAAGGGCGGGGCAGCCCTTGGTGGTGGATGTGACCATGGTGCGCCAAGGGATTCTGAAAAAAGTGGCGCAAACCTTCCAAAATCCGATTGTGACGGCCCTCGACTTTGCCACGGAAGCCCTACCGGGAAGAACCCGCACGGAAACTGGACTGTTGCGCTGTTTTGCGAAATATCCCCAGGCAGTTTATGGGATTGGGAATGCCCCGACGGCATTACTGACGCTCTGTGATGCGGTGGACAATACGGGCCAGCAGCCGCCCTTGGTGATTGGTGTGCCGGTGGGGTTCGTCAAGGTGGTGGAAGCCAAACAACGGTTGATCGCGTCGGGCATTCCCTACATCTATACCCAAGGGCGCAAAGGGGGATCACCCGTGGCGGCGGCGATTATCAATGCTCTGCTGACCCTAGCCTGGACTGAGGCGGAATGCTTGCTATAACCGAAATGATACAGAGTTAACTAAAGACCATGGCGATTCGAGAAGGACGCTGGGATTGTCCCACTTGTGGGGTGCAGGGGTTGTTGGGGCGCGATCGCGAATGTAACGGTTGTGGTGCGCCACGTCCGGAGGGGATTCAGTTTTATTTACCCAGCAATGCGGCGGCGGTGACCGAGGCGGCGCAGGTGGCGATCGCCAAAGCCGGAGCCGACTGGATTTGTGACTATTGCGGCGCGAGCAACCGAGCCCCAGAACCCGAATGCGTCGAATGTGGTGCGCCCCAAGGCGAAAAACGCCAAGCCGTGAAAACCTACGCCGCTGACCCGCCCACGTCAACCATTCCCACCGCTGCCCCGCCCTCACTACAACCCCCACGCCCTTCCCGTTCCCCCCGCAAAGCGAAGAAACGGATCGGGCTATGGGGGTGGGCGTTGTTGAGTGCTGCGGTGAGTGTGATCATTGTGGCGGTTCTGTGGATCTGGCCGATGCAGATCGATGCCACCGTGACCCAAATGAGTTGGCAGCGATCGATCGAAGTAGAACGCCTCACCACCTTCACCGAAACGGATTGGGATGTCCCCGCTGGGGGGCGGGTGATCCGCCAGCAGGAGGCGATTCGCTCCTATGAACAGGTCTTAGAAGGCTACGAAACCCGCACCCGTGAGGTCTCTGAGCAGGTGGAGGTGGGCACGGAATCCTATACCTGCGGCACGGTGGATCTGGGCAATGGCTATTTTGAAGATCAAACCTGTACGCGCCCAGTGTATGAAACCCAAACCCACACCGAAACCTACGAGGAGCCAATTTATCGTGATGAACCCGTCTATGATACGGAATACACCTACGAAATCGATCGCTGGGTGGTGGATCGCACTCCGACGGTGACGGGGGTGGATCAACCCCCCCAATGGCCGATGCTGGAGTTAGGCGATCAAGAGCGAGAAGGCGATCGCACCGCCACCTATACCGTCATGTTCCAAGGCGA
>CAZCWE010000073.1:0-13117 GCA_964502285.1 uncultured Spirulina sp.
CTTAAAATTTACGGCATTTGCTCTTTGCGGGTGTCTGGCTTGACCAGATGCCAATATTGTCTTGTTACGATTTCTGATTTTGGCGATAGCACAATATTAAAGGCAATTGAGCTGCCCAGAAGAATCACGAAACTGATGCCCAGCACCGTTTTAAACTGCATGATTCGCCACACGTTAAACCAGGACATTCCCAACCTAAACCATACCTCCTTAGATCGGGGATTAAACACCCCCCAAGTTTGGTAAAAATGTCACCAGAGAGGGGAACAGGATGATTAACAGCAACACCAACAATTGCAGCAGAATGAAGGGAATTACACCGCGATAGATGTCTTGGGTGCTGACCTCAGCGGGGGCAACGCCGCGCAGGTAAAAGAGGGCGAAACCAAAGGGGGGCGTGAGGAACGAGGTTTGTAGATTTGCGCCCAGAATAACGCCGTACCAGAGCATATTAATGCCGAAGGCTTCGGCGATGGGGGCGAAGATTGGCACGATGATGAAGGCGATTTCAAAAAAGTCGATGAAAAAGCCGAGGATGAACACCGTGAGCAGGTTCACAAAGAGAAACGTCCATTGACCGCCGGGCAAGTTGGCAAGAAGATCGAACATGAAGCGATCGCCATGGAGCGCCCGAAACACCAAACTAAACGCCGTCGAGCCGATCAAAATAAAAATCACCATACTGCTGATCCGTAGCGTCGCGTCGCACACTTGGCGCAGGGTGGCCCAGGTGAGTTGCCGATTGAACGCTGCCAGGATCATCGCCCCGGCTGACCCCACGGCTCCGGCTTCGGTGGGGGTGGCGAACCCGAAGAAAATACTGCCCAACACCAAAAGAATTAACCCCAAGGGCGGCAGCATCACCTTCACCACCCGCGCCCAGAGTTCCCCAGGGGCAAAGGTGCGCACGGATTCCGGGAGGGCGGGGGCGAGGTCGGGACGCACCCAGGCGAGGATCAACACGTAGAGGGCGAAGGCTCCGGCCATCATCACCCCTGGAATCAGGGAGCCGATGAACAGATCGCCGACGGAAATGCCCAGTTGATCCCCCAAGACGACGAGGACGACGCTGGGGGGGATGATCTGGCCGAGGGTTCCGGAGGCGACGATGATCCCGGTGGCGAGGCGTTTATCGTAGCCGTAGCGCAGCATGATCGGCAGGGAGATTAAGCCCATGGCGACGACGGTGGCGGCAACCACGCCGGTAGAGGCGGCGAGGAGAGCACCGACGACAACGACGGCGAGGGCGAGACCGCCCCGGAGTCGGCCGAAGAGAATCCCCATGGTTTCGAGGAGACGCTCGGCGATGCCGGTTTTTTCGAGCATGGCCCCAAGAAAGATAAAGTAGGGGATGGCCAGGAGGGTGTAGTTGGCCATGATTCCGAAGATGCGCTGGGGCATCACGGCCATGAGCATCGGGTTAAAGAGGTCGAGGCCCACGCCGATCGCACCAAACAAAATCGCCACCCCACCGAGGGAAAAGGCGACGGGATAGCCCAAGGCGAGAAAGCCTAACGCGCCCACGAACATGGCAGGGCCGAGCCAGTCATACCCCATGGCGATCCTCCGGGGTGAGGATGGTTGCGATCGCTCGACAAAGTTCGGCCAGCCCTTGAATGATTAACAGCGCAAAGCTGACTAAAATCATGGTTTTAATCGGGTAACGGGGTAACCCACCCGGATCGGGGGACATTTCCCAGATGGCCCAGGAATTGACCACCGTTGACCAGGAAAAATAGATCACGAGGGCCGAGAAGGGCAGTAAAAAGCACACCGTCCCGATCGCATTGGCCCAGGCTTTGGTTTTCGGGCTCCAGCGTTTGGAGAGGACATCGACGCGCACATGGTCATTGTGTTTGAGGGTGTAGGCTGCGCCGAGGAGAAAGACAAGATCGAATAAGTACCATTGGATTTCGATCAGGGCGTTGGAGGTGAGGTTCTGCCCGATGAAGCGGCCCAGGTAGCGACCTACCACATTCCACAGGCCGACTCCCACCATAATCAGCACAAGACCGGCGGCGAAGCGTCCCACCCATTCGCTGAGGTAATCCAAACGGCGGGCGATCGCAGTCAAGCATTGAGGCAACATAACCGCACCAGGAAAGAACGCCCCTAATCTACCGCAAAGGGGGGATTAATTGGAATCATCCGGCGGTGAGGGGGGGAGGGTCTGCATGGCGGGATCGGCGAATTTTTCTGGGGTGAGATTTTCCAGGGCTGGGGAGGGGGTGGAGGATGGGGAGGGTAAGGGGCGCGTTTCGGGGAGCAAGGGGCGATCGCGGTCAATGGCCGACGGGGCTGCATCTTCGATCACTTCATTCACGCCGTCTTCGGTCACCGTTTGCCCCCGACTGACAAAAACCACCAATTTCAACGGACGGCCCACCTGCTCGCTGATGAACCGCTGCACTTCTTGCACCTGTTTGGCGGTGATGCCCTCGACGACATTACTCGACACCTGCACATTGAGATAGACAATCGGAACCTTTGCCCCCCAATCAATCCGCGTATCGACGAGGGTGACATCCCGCTGCCCAATGGTGACGGTGTTGCGCACCACGAGGGTACGAATGTAATCCTCGACGCGGGCTTTGCGCATTTGGGAGACAAAGTTTGCCCCCAGGGGAATGAACAGCAACGACACAGAAATCATCGCCCAGGTGATCGAATGGCTGGCTTCGGCATAGCCGGCGATGATGAACACCAACATACAGGCGAGGACGATGCCGAGCAGGTTGGTGAGATAGAGGAGCATCGCTTGCTGGCTGAACACCCAAAAGCTCGGTGTGTTGAAGGCTTTGGCGATGGAGAGGCCAACAACGCAGATCGGCGGCATCAGGGCGACGGCGATCGCGGTTCCGGCCAGGGCATCGCTAATGCTGTCGCGCACCTTCGCAAAACCGCTAATCCCCCCGGCGGCGATCGCAATCCCTAAATCCACCAAACTCGGCTGCACCCGCGCTTGAAACTCCGAGCCAAAGGAGGGAATCGGCGTGACGATGCCAATCACCATCGCCAACCCCATGGCCAGGAATGTTCCCCCCACAATCGAAAACAGCGATCGCCGAAACAGGTCAATATCGCCTTCGAGGGCCGCAAAAGCCAACGCCCGCAGGGGGAGCATTAACGGCGCAATCAACATCGCCCCAATGATCACCGCTGTGCTGTTACTAATCAGGCCGAAGGTGGCGATCGCACAGGAACTAATAATCAGCACCACAAAGTTAGTAGACCAGGTGGACTCTAGGGTGAGTTCACGGTGAAGCTGTTGACCCTGCTCCTCGGATACCGGACGTGGCAAGAACCGACGCAATGCGGCGAAATAGTGGGTCAAGGATGGTTTCATAGCACAACCTGCGGGGTAAGTCCTGCCCCACTGTACAGCAGATTTTTTGTGAATTCGCTTAAAAGACAGACTACACTGAATTCAACGTCAGGGTTGCCCCTCCTTACCCATGCAATCGGTCTGTATTTTGCAACACCCATGAACCGCCAAACGCTTTTGCAACGCTACGCCGACGGAGAACGCGACTTTTGTGATTTGACGCTGACCCAGATTGACCTCAGCCAGACCACGCTATCCAACAGTGCATTTATTGAATCCGATCTCACCGCTGCCGAGTTTCATCATGCAGAACTCAACAACGTCAGCTTCAACAGTGCCATCCTGGCAGAAGCCAATTTTGAGCAGGCCAACCTGAGCCAAAGTGACCTCAGCATGGCCGAACTGACCCGCGCCAACCTGAGCTACGCGGCGTTAAATCTCGCGAGTTTGACGGGGGCGGAACTGAGTGAGGGCTATTTGGTGATGGCGAAACTGTTGGGGTGTGACCTGAGCGGGGCCAATTTAACGGGGGCGACGCTGTTGGGGGCGAGTTGTATGGGCGCAAATTTTTCGGGGGCGGATCTCTCCGCTGTGAATTTTAGTCGAGCGTATCTCTATGAAGCGGATTTGCGCGAAACGATCCTCGTCGGTACGTTATTTCAGGGCGCACTGTACAATGGCCACACCCAATTTCCGCCGGACTATGATGCGATCGCGTCCGGGGCCTATCTGATGGCTCCGGAGGTGGATTTGCAGGGGACGTTGCTCAGTGGGATGTATCTGGCGACGTTGAATTTAGAACGGGCGAATTTGAGCAGGGCAGATCTGCAACGGACTAACTTAATGGGGGCGAATCTCAGCGGCGCCAATCTACAGGACACCAACTTCACCGGGGCCAACCTCAGTGGGGCCAATTTAACCGGGGCATTGTGCGATCGCGCCTGCTTTGACCAAGCCAATCTCTGCGGAGCCATCCTCGCTGACGGCACAATCCATCCCTAATTCCCGCTGCTGATCCGCCAGATTCCGGCCAATCCCCGCTAGGATCGGAGATGGAGCGCACCTTATGAATTCATGTCTAACCCCCAATACCACGTCATCTATGACGGCAATTGCAATCTTTGCGTCACGTTTACGCAACTCCTCGAACAGTTCGATCGCGGCAATCTCTTTGACTACACCCCCATGCAAGATGACGCGACCCTCGCCCGGTGGGGCATCGCCTGCCAAAGCGGGGCCTTGGGGATGATTTTGCTTGATGCTAACGATCCAAATCGGCAATGGCAGGGCAGTGCTGCCGCCGAAGAAATTGCCCGTCTGCTGCCCTTGGGGGATCTGTTTGTGCAGATGTACCGGAGCATTCCAGGGATGAAAACCATGGGCGATCGCATCTATGACCAAGTGCGCGACAATCGCTATGCTTGGTTTGGGGAACGTGAGACCACCTATTATGCTGAGCGGCGCAGCACTTGAACCCTTCTCCGGATCTTGGTCTCCCTGGGAGGAAATGGCCCGGTTCGCTGTGTAGTGAATCCTTCACCTGTTGCAATCACATCCATGGGAAACTCAACCGAAACCAAAGCCCTGATCTTCAGTGTGGGAATCTGTGCCCTGTTCGTGGGGGGAGCCGGTTGGTGGTTTTTCCGGGCCTCGTCCGTTGCGCCCTCAACCCCCACCACCGTCACCACCTCCGATCCCAACACAGTGGCCACCTTCGCCGATGTGCTTGCCGTGCCCAGCGGTGTGTTTCGCTATGGCGGCAGCACCACCTGGTCGCTGATTCGGGCGGCGGTGCTAGACCCGATCGCAGCCGCGCATCCCAATTTTCAACTCACCTATGCAGACCCCTGGTCGGGTGATCCCAGTTCGGGCAGTGGCATCGAGATGCTCTTGCAAAATCAATTGTCCTTTGCGATGTCTTCGCGGTCGATTTTAACGCCAGAACATGAGGCCGCCCAAACGCGGGGGATGCAGTTAACCGAAATTCCGGTGGCGATCGATGGCTATGCGATCGCCGTTCACCCCGCCCTTGCCCTCACCGGACTGACTATGGCCCAAGTCAACCAACTCCAAGCCCGCGAATACACCAACTGGCAAGAAGTCGGCGGCCCCGATCGCCCCATCCACTACTACGTCAAACGCGACAGCGACGCTGCCAACGCCACTTCCGTCAAAACCACCACCGAAGCCATCCAAAAACTCGCCACCGATCCCGGCGGGGTCTATTGGGCCTCGGCTCCGCTCCTCGCCGCCCAATGCATGATCAAAACCGTCCCCATCGCCCAAGATGCCGGGACGTATATTTCCCCCTCCATTCCCCCCGGCCCCTGCCCCGCCAGCGGCGATCGCCAAGTGAACACCGTCGCCTTCCAAAACGGCTCCTATCCCTTCACCCGCCGCCTCACCGTCGTGATCAAGCAAGACGGCACACCCGACCAAGCCGCCGGAGAAGCCTACGCCCAACTCCTCCTCACGGATCAGGGCCAAGCCTTGATCCGGTCGGCAGGATTTGTCAGTCTGCGCTAGCACAGACTGACAACGCTATTTCGATCGCGTCCCTCTAACCCTCAGGGTTTCAGGGCTGATCGCGGTGTGAGCCTACGCGCCGCTGCGGAGTTTATCGAGGACGCTGCGATCTTCGAGGGTGGAGGTGTCCCCGGCGATTTCTTGACCGGAGGCAAGGTTACGCAGCAAGCGGCGCATGATTTTACCCGATCGCGTCTTCGGCAACACATCAGTAAAGCGAATATCACCGGGGCGGGCGATCGCGCCAATCTCCTTCGCGACATGTTGCTTCAGTTCGTTCATCAGTTCATCGCTGCCGGTGTAGCCCCCTTCGAGGGTGACAAAGGCAAACACATCCTCGCCCTTCACCTCATCCGTGCGACCTACTACCGCCGCTTCTGCCACCGCCGGATGGGACACCAGCGCCGACTCAATTTCCATCGTCCCCAGGCGATGCCCCGACACATTAATCACATCATCCACCCGGCCCATCACCCAAAAATAGCCATCGGCATCACGCCGCGCTCCATCCCCAGCGAAATAGAAGTGCTGGCCGTCCTTGGGTTGGATGTGTTCCCAATAGGTGCGACGGAAGCGATCGTCATCGCCGTACACCGTGCGCAGCATACTTGGCCAAGGATGGGTAATCACCAAATAGCCGCCGTCATTATCACTCGCCGGATTCCCTTCTAGATCGACAATATCCGCCAAGATACCGGGGAAGGGCAGCGTCGCCGAGCCGGGTTTTGTCGGCGTTGCACCGGGTAAGGGGGTGAGCATAAAGCCGCCGGTTTCCGTCTGCCACCAAGTATCAATAATCGGGCAGCGTTCAGCGCCGATCACCTTGTGATACCACATCCAGGCTTCCGGGTTAATCGGTTCGCCCACCGTTCCCAAGAGGCGCAGCGAGGAGAGATCGCGAGCCTTGGGCAGGTGTTCGCCCATTTTGATAAACGCGCGGATCGCCGTGGGAGCCGTGTAGAAAATCGTCACCCCATATTTTTCGATCACATCCCAAAAACAGCCCGGATTGGACGGACGCGGCACACCCTCATACATCAAGCTCGTCGCCCCATTGGACAGAGGCCCGTAGACAATGTAGCTGTGGCCGGTAATCCAACCCACATCAGCGGTACACCAATAGACATCGGTATCTTTGAGATCTAGCGTCCATTTGCAGGTCATGTGGGTATAAAGGTTATACCCGGCGGTGGTGTGGACAACGCCTTTGGGATTGCCCGTCGTGCCGCTGGTGTAGAGGATGAAGAGGAGGTCTTCGCTGTCCATGGGTTCAGCCGGACAGACGGCACTGGCTCCGGCTTGGAGGTCGTGCCACCAATGATCGCGCCCCGGTTCCATGTGGACTTTTTCGCGGGTGCGTTGGATGACGAGGACATTTTCAACGCTGGGCACGCCGTTATGGGCGAGGGCTTCATCCACAGCGGGCTTGAGGGGGATGGTTTTATCTTTGCGGAAGCCTCCATCGGCGGTGACTACCAATTTCGCCTCAGCATCAATGAGGCGGGTTTTCAATGCTTCGGCGCTGAACCCCCCAAACACGACGCTGTGGGGCGCACCGATCCGGGCACAGGCGAGCATCGCGATCGCAGCTTCAGGCACCATCGGCATATAAATCCCGACGCGATCGCCTTTTTTCACCCCCAAGGATGTAAACACGTTGGCCATCTTGCACACTTCCCGGTGCAATTGCGCATAGGTGAGGGTGACGCTTTCCCCCGGTTCCCCTTCCCAAATCAGCGCGGCTTTATTTTTGCGCCAGGTGGTGAGGTGGCGATCGAGGCAATTATAGGAAATGTTCATCTTGCCGCCCACGAACCACTGGGCATGGGGCGGTTGCCAGTCTAGTACGGTGTCCCATTTTTGGAACCAATCCAGCTCAGTTTCAGCGAGTTCTGCCCAAAATGCAGCCGGATCAGCCTTGGCTTTTTCGTAAAGTTCACGATACTGCTCCATACTGCCAATCGCGGCGGCTTGGGAAAATTCTGCGGGGGGCGCAAAGGTGCGATTCTCCTGCAAAATGGACTCGATTGTGGGTTGGGTCATCGGTGCTATTGCTTCTAGAATTCTGCTGTCATCTACGATACGGCCTGCCCTGCTGTGGAATCTCGTTTGTTTCGTTTCTTTAAATATGGGCCGTTAACGAAGGGGAGTGTTAACGAGGGGGGCGATCGCCTCCCACCCCCACAGCGCACCCATTCTTCTGATTGTCAATACGCTATCATCGACCCATGCCCAATCCGATTGTCATTGATACTAATGTGTTCATTCGTGCTTGCTTAAAGGGTCGGTATCAACCCTTGATGGGAACGGCCTTATTTTTAGAGTACGAATCTATTTTGGCAAGGTCGGATGTAATAGAAAGATGTTCGTTACCGAGAAAAGATATTCAAGCATTACTCTCAGCATTGATGTCAGTCAGCCGATGGGTTCAGGTTTATTACCTGTGGCGACCTAATCTCACGGATGAAGCGGATAATCATTTAATAGAGCTAGCGATCGCGGGTAATGCAGAGGCAATCATCACTCAAAATATCAAAGATTTTCAACAAACAGAGCTTCTCTTTCCCTCCCTATCTATTATTACCCCTCAATCATTAATCATGGAGCAATCCAAATATGCCAACATTGACCATTCATTTATCTGATGAAAAACATTCTCGCCTAAAAGCTTTGGCTCAATCTCGTGGAATTAGTGTAAGTCAACTGATGGAAGAATTATCAACATTAGCCCTCGCTGAATTAGATGCTAAAACACGATTTCAAGCACTAGCGATGCAGGGCAATGTTGTTCAGGGCTTGGAGATTCTAGCGCGACTAGACCATCTTCATCAGTCCTAAGCAAGCGTTACGACACTTCTGTTATCCCATGATTTGGATCTAACACCATGGTACAGACCCCCACCAAATCCGACCCCGAAACCCTATTACTCACCTACCCTAAAACCCTCAATCTCTACGTCACCCCTGAACAATTTGCCGCCCTTGCTGCTAGTAATCGAGAATTACGCCTAGAACGCACCGCCGCAGGAGAATTAATCGTGAATCCCCCTACCGGTTGGGAAACTGGCAAGCGAAATTTTAAGATCATCGGTCAGTTACATCACTGGTACGAAAATTATCAACAAGGAGAAGCCTTTGACTGTAACACGGGGTTTATTTTACCCAATGGCGCAATTCTTTCCCCTGATGCTTGTTGGGTGAGTCCAGACCGTTGGGATGCTCTTACGGATGAACAAAAAAGCACCTTTCCGAAGATTTGCCCCGATTTTGTGGTCGAGTTACGGTCTGATTCTGATGCCTTGAAACCCCTGCAAGAAAAAATGCAAGAGTATTTAGCCCATGGCGCAAAATTGGGGTGGTTAGTTGATCCAAAACGCCGCATCGTAGAAATTTATCGAGTCGATTCAGAGGTAGAAATCTTAACCGATCCTCAAGTAGTATCGGGTGAGCCTGTGTTACCCGGTTTCGTTTTAGATTTACACCGCGTTTGGGGGCAGTCATCCTAGAATAGGCACGCTCAAAATCAAGCTTACTCATCCTGATTCGGAGCTAACACCATGGTACAGACCCCCGCAAAACCAGACCCCGAAACCCTATTACTCACCTATCCCAAAACCCTCAATCTCTACGTCACCCCTGAACAATTCGCCGCCCTTGCTGCTAGTAATCGAGAATTACGCCTAGAACGCACCGCCGCAGGAGAATTAATCGTGAATCCCCCTACCGGTTGGGAAACTGGCAAACGCAATTGGAGCATTGCCGGAGAATTATATCTATGGTGGCGCAATGCTGGCGAACTCGGTGAAGCGTTTGATTCTTCCAGTGGGTTTACGTTACCCAACGGCGCAATTCGTTCCCCCGATTCATCATGGGTGAGTCCAGACCGTTGGGATGCTCTCACAGAGGCGCAAAAAAGCACCTTTCCGAAGATTTGCCCCGATTTTGTGGTGGAGTTACGGTCTGATTCTGATGCCTTGAAGCCACTGCAAGAAAAAATGCAAGAGTATTTAGAAAATGGCGCGAAATTGGGCTGGTTAATTGATCCAAAATGTCGAATCGTGGAAGTCTATCGAGTTGGGTCAGAAATAACACGATTAACCAATCCCCATGAATTATCAGGTGAGCCCGTATTACCGGGGTTTGTCTTGGATTTACACCGAGTTTGGGGTCAGTCGTCGCAGGCTCAAGACTCAACCCATGAGGCAGCACCTAAGACTGAATCGGGCGAATGAAACGGCAAGAGGGAAATCCTGTACATCCGTAAAATTGAGAGCCAGCATGAGTGTGATTGTTGTTTAACTTGGTGATAATATCATTACAATCAGTGGGAATGTTTATTGAGTTCCTGAACAAGGTGATGAACGGTAGTTGAAGGGTCATTGTTGACAGGATCTAGTGACCTATAGCTTTTAAGCAAGCGCTCTGCATTCTTGATGGCAGTCGCTTGATAAGACAATAATTCATCGTAAATTATAGTGCTATTTTTCTTGTAATTATATCCGAGTTTTTGGGTAAGCTTTTTGATGTAGTCAGATCGAGGAATAGCAGTATTGAGATATTCAAAATGGAGAATATACCAGAGTTCAAAACATTGGTTGGAATAGGCATAGTGATAATTATGTTTTTGACATTGAGCGATCGCAAACGCAATATCTTGAGATTCCCAACTATCACGATCAAAAACTAGCCACACTTGATCATAACTTTTGGGATCAAAGTCTTCTACTTTTCTAAATAGATTAGTTGGATTACGACCACAACCTTTAATATCTATGACGAGCCGATAAAGACGAAAATTATTGAAGTAGTTTTTTTCTGTTTCTTCTCCTTCACAAACAATCAAAAAACGTTGCCGAATTTCTCTGTTTTGTTTCCTACGCTTCTGATATCCATGACTCCTGGATGTGTGTTTAGCCATAAGACACTATGCTGACGTATCAACTAAATTTTCTAGATTCCCCAAATAGGGAATAGCTCCATATTTACCTTGAATATAATCTCTTTCAAAACTGGCATCATTACGAATTTTATATTCAGCCAGCGAATAAAGATCTGTGGCGGCATACCGATCTTTTTCAGTAAACCAAATCTGATCGCGACGAAACATTTGATTGTCTAATAAATTAGTATCATGGGTCGTGAAAATTAACTGTGCATGATTCGGATTGGTCTCATGAGAATTAAACAATTTGATGATAGCTTGACTGATTAGTGGGTGCAATCGAGCATCAAGCTCATCAACAACTAGAATTATTCCTGATTTTAAAGTATGAATAATTGGAGCAGCCATGGCAAAAATCTTTCGAGTTCCATCAGATTCTTCATTTTTTAAATCAAAAATTTCCCAATCTATACGGTTTTCGATTTGATTGAACTTTTGATGGACTGTTTTGATGACTCGCATAAATCCACCAGTCTCTTGTAAAATTGCATCTCGAATCTCTGTGGGTGTAGATTCGGAAAAAGATTGGGAATTCAATTTGAATTTTTCAACCTCTAAATCGTAAATCCCAGTATCTAACTTGTTGATGAAATTAATGATTTCTGATTTGTACTGCTGAGACTCTAAACAGTACAGTGTAAAATCAGAGAAGCTCTGATTAGTGAGTCCTGATGTAATTTGTAAGTTGTTCTCGATCCATATCAATATTGCTTTGGCGACTGCGATATTAAACTGGGCACAAACTGACAAGAAAAGTGAATTGTTACGGGTAAATTTTTGAATGCCGTCAGCACCATATTTTTTGGAAATTTTGAATTCATCTAAGTTTCGCTCAAATAGACGAGTTTCACGAACGCTTGGCACATAAAAAAGCCATTCTTTGACAATGCGATCGCGCCTGGATTGAAATCCATATCGATAGATAACTCCTTCATGGCGAAACACTATCTCAAATTCTGAAGGTTCATGCTCTGTTACTGCACTCAACCGGAACGGCTCAACATCGATGAAATCAGTACTTTGACTTTCCCTCGATGAGTTGATCATCAAGCCTTTCATGAAATTCAAGGCCATGATGATGTTACTTTTCCCACTGGCATTCGCTCCGTAAATAGCAGCACTTTTCACTAGGCGCAATTGGCCATCAACATCAAAGGTACTATTGAGATCTACTTGAGGCGTTTTCGCTTTGAGAGTACTAGCAACAAGACTTAGCGTTACTCGGTCTTTGAACGAACGATAGTTGGCAACGCTAAACTCAATAAACATGATCTACTCTTTAAATGCGAAATTTGTGATTTTTTCACAATTTATTGATTTAACTTTAGAGAGATTCACTAGCCCTGTCAACAAGATAGGGTGATATGTCCTGGCTGTCCCTCTAAGCTCTAGAAATGAGGCACAATAAAAAATGGTGTCGTTCCTCCTCTTCACAATTTTGCTATGACTTCCTCCCTCTCCCTGAAGCTTGCGATCGCTGGTGATATTCATGATCAATGGTCGCTGGCGGATAATCAGGCTTTGGAGGCGTTGGGGGTGGATTTGGTGCTGTTTGTGGGGGATTTTGGTAACGAGTCGGTGGAGGTGGTGCGGTGCATTAGTCAGTTGGCGTTACCCTATGCGGCGATTTGTGGGAATCATGATGCGTGGTACACCGCCTCCACCTGGGGACGGAAAAAAGCCCCCTACAATCATATCGTTGAAGACCGGGTACAGGAGCAGTTAGCCCTCCTCGGCGATGCCCATGTGGGCTATGGAGTGCGGGATTTTCCGGCGTTGAATCTGTCGGTGGTGGGGGGGCGGCCCTTTAGTTGGGGTGGGTCAAATTGGCTGAATCCAGATTTTTATCGGGAGCGTTATGGGATTGATGGGTTTGCGGCATCGGGTCAGGCGATTTGTGATGCCGTGGAGCGGGCCCAATGTGAGACGCTGATCTTCCTGGCGCACAATGGCCCGACGGGGTTAGGTGATCAACCGGAGTCGATTTGTGGGCGGGATTGGAAGCCGATTGGGGAGGATTTTGGTGATCCGGATTTGGCAGAAGCGATCGCCTTTGCCCGCGCCCAAGGTAAACAGATCCCCCTCGTCACCTTTGGACATATGCACCACAATCTGCGGCATCGACGCGATCGCCTCCGCGACATCACCCGCACCGCAGCCGAAACCCTCTATCTCAACGCGGCTCGTGTGCCCCGCATCATCAACACCGGCCATGAACAACAGCGTAATTTTTCCCTCGTCACCCTCACGGCGGGCCAAGTCACCGCCGCGCATCTCGTCTGGGTCGATGAACAGGCGCAGAATCACCACCAAGAACCCCTCTA
>CAZCWE010000074.1:0-4394 GCA_964502285.1 uncultured Spirulina sp.
GATTGCTTCCGGGGTGCGGAATTGGAGGCCGTTTTCGTAGACCTGGTTGACCACGGCTTCCGCCATTTCAAAGGCCTCCTCCTTCATGCCCATCAACATCATGTAAGCCGCCAAACCGAAGTTGATGCCCGTCCAGACTTCGAGGGGGTGGGTGGCGTTGGGATTTTCCGGGCTGCCGTCGATCAGCACACCATTGGCCGCGCCAAATTTGCCGTCGTAGAACTTTTTAAAACAGGACTCGTACACCGTGCGCAGAGCCGTTTCCGCATGTGTGCGATCGCACACATCGGGGAGATTGAGCAACTGGGCATAGAACTGGCCGCAGAGTTGATCCGCC
The DNA here is from genome assembly GCA_964502285.1 of uncultured Spirulina sp. Classification (GTDB taxonomy): domain Bacteria; phylum Cyanobacteriota; class Cyanobacteriia; order Cyanobacteriales; family Spirulinaceae; genus Spirulina. The sequence continues at coordinate 338 of CAZCWE010000074.1, forward strand.
ATCACCACATCAGAGCCGCTTTCGCTATCGAGGCGATAAAACGAGCCGTTCCAGAGGGTTTCTTGGTAGAGGGGGCGGGCTTGGCGGAGCCATTCGCGGTATTGTTCGAGGTGTTTGGTGATGCCTTGGGGATAGTCGGCAGGTTGGAGGAGAGGGTTAGCGGGAGGGTTGTCGATCAGGATGACCCCGATCGCGATCGCAGCCTCCAACGCTGCAATCCACAACGCCCCACAATAGGCACTCACCCCGCGCAACTGCCAATCATCAAAGGTTTGATCCGGTGCGCCGGAATTTTCCGGGATGCCATCGCCATCGAGGTCAAACCCCTTCAGGTAGTCCAACGCCACCGGAATCGCGCCCCAACATTCCCAGAGAAAATTCACATCCGTCGCCCCCGTGAGCAGATAGTTGCGATAGACCTGGAGGACGAAATCGCTGGGCAGGTCTTTCCATTGGTTGCAGTCTTGATAACTGGTGTAGTTGCTCTTTTCCCAGGGGTGTTCGTTGGGTGCGCCGAGGTCGTGGGGGGTGGCTCCAGCGGCCTTGCGGATGGCGGGGGCTTGGTTGTAGCCGATGATCCGGGGGGTGTCGTCGGCGGTGGGGATGGCGCGGGCGAAGGCTTCGAGGATTGCTTTATCCAAGCGGGGAAAGAGCATCATCGTGGCGAAAGAGCCGTAAAGCCGCACATCGAGACTCTCGTACCAGCGGTAATCCATACATTCCAGGATGCCGAATTGGCCGATAGGGTCGGTTTCCGTGCCCGCTGTCCAGAGCGTGCCGCCGTCGGTGAGCAGGTATAGCTCGTTAAAGAGGGCCATTTTGAACCAGTCGGGGAGATCGTCGCGGTTCAAAATGGGGGTTTGCCAGGCGAGGATTTTATCGCGCCAGACGCTGCTGTGCTTGAGGGCGGTGCGCACCACTGTCCAGGCGTTGTTACCCGTGCGGCCGAAGAAGTCGGTGTGACGGCGGAAATAGTTGATGCCTTGGGCGAATTCGGTGACGGGGAAATCCCAGGCGAGGATGAAGGGGATTTTGCGCGATCGCCCCGGTCGCACCGTGAACCGAATCGTAAAGGCTCCGGCCACCTGTTCCCCGGCAGCAGCGGGGGTTTCGTCCTGTTGATCCGGGAGCATCCCTTGGCTTGAGAAGAATTTCCACACCTCGTCCCCATCTCCCGCCGGATTCCAGCGGCTGAGGTAATAGGCTTCCATCGTGGCGTTGGTGACGCTGGCGATCGCCATCTGGCCATCGCCTTCCCCGATGCCATCCGTGGTGCGATCGCGATTCATCAGCACCCCAACCCGATAGTTATCGTTAATCCACTGGTTAAAACAACCCTCGCTGTCGCCCCATTTCGGCTGATATTCATATTCCGGGCTGCCATCGTCCCGCACCGTCACCGTCGGCTTTTTAATCGCATTGGTAAACCAGCCCACCACATTCTGCCAGGTGAGCATGATGCTCATCGTGATCGGCTTGTCCGTTGGGTTATGCACCGTCCATTCAAACACCCCCACCGGATAGCTCGACTCTTGGTAACACCCCGCCCACACCGGCGAAAACTGCTCACAAACAATCTCGCTCTGAAACACTCCCTCATAGCGATACCAACTGCGGGGATAGAGGGCGTGATAGGTTCCTTTGTTTTTCGGATACCATTGCCAGGCCGAGAGCGTGCCATCGTCGGGCGGCTCCGTGCTCAGGGCGTAGGCCTGTGGGGCATCATTGCCCACCTGTTCAAAGATGCTGAACTGACAAGCGGGAATGGATTTAAACACATGCTCGCCGCCGTCCAAATGCCAAAGGTTGAAGTCTCCACGGGGCGATCGCCCAATACAGCCCGCCCCCAACCCGCCCAAGGGCATCCCATGCTCCGGGCCATCATCTAAGTTACTCGCATAGCGCACCGTGTAAGGGTTTTCCCACTCTGCACCAATCTCACGCTGCCACGCACAAGCCGGGATTTCAGGAGGGGAAATTTGGAAGGCATTCATAGGGTAATGGGGTCAGGCTAGAGGAATAAAAGAGGCACTGTTAAAGCACCCAATGATTCTATCAAGCCCCGCGCCCCTAGGCTGTGGATGGGCGATCGCTCTGCCTCCCCTAGACTCGCTCCATCCACAATCCAGGGTGCGATCGCGCCACTGCACCCCAGAAAAAATTCACGATCATGATGATTCTGGGCAAAGAATCGTGATCAATTTTGCCGTTGATTCACGTCTAAATAAATACACTCGGAGAGATTTGGAAATAATCACCGAGGGCTTTAGCTTGAGCTTTACTAATCGCCCGCTTCCCATTCACCACCTCGGAAACCACACCACTAGAACCAATAATTCCCACTAAATCCGCTTGCCGAATCTCTTTCGATTCAATCAAGTGCTGTAACATCACATGAGGTTCAACCTCTGGGATTGGGTAGTTTTTTTCTTCATACTGCTCAATCAGTTGCACCAACAGATCTAACAGCATTTCTTCTTCGGGTTCTAGCGTTTCTGAAAAGGTGAGCTTTTCAGCGATCGCTAAGATGCGATCATACTCCGCTTCAGTGGTGATTACGGCTGGCAGAGTGTCCGCCAACAGTTGGCCGTAACGTTGTTGATTAAAAGTAGGGATCATTTTTCCATCTCCCTTTGTCGTACTCGGCATGAGTCAAAAGGTACTTATAATAAATAATTTGTTGTTTATAGTTGATGCCGACGATCAGACGATACTGATTGCCTTTGATATTGAAAACTGTAAAATTTCCGACCGCTTCCGCAGAAGTATAGTTTTGTTTGACTTCTTCTAGATTTTGCCAACTGACATTTTTAATGACCTGTATCCAACTGTTGATGATGGGTAAAACGCTAGGATATTGTTTAGCCTCTTTTTGAAGATTTTTTGTGGCGATAATTCTCATCTTCTTTCAAGTAATTTATATTTAAGCTTTTCATGCCGATTTTCCTTGTATTATTCAGTGTATTGTTCAGTGTATTGTTCAGTGTATTGTTCAGTGTATTGTTCAGTGTATTGTTCAGCACATCTCTCATTATGAGAGCAAACATTGTCTAGTGTCAACCTTTAAAATGCTCCGAGACACACCAACAGCACACCCCGATCACCATAGCCGTCAACTTAAGTAAAATCCTGGCGTGTCAAGATTTAGGATCTAAAACTCCAAAACTATAAGGGTTTCTACTTTGCCCCGATCTTACGTTGCCACGCACAAGCCAGAATTTTAGGGGGACTAGCCCTGAAATTTGATCAAGTCTCCCCTAGGCGGATCATGGCGCGATCGCACCTTGGGACAAATCCCCACGCTCTACAATTGAAGGCACATCTTTACCATTCCTGTCTCCCATGACGTTCACGATTACGCTCAATCCTGAAATGGAAGCTCAATTGCGATCGCAAGCTGATCAGCAAGGACAAGACCTTAACTATCTGATCGGGCAACTGTTACACCAAGCCCTCAACCCAGACCCCTCCGAGCTTGACGACGCTTTGCCCATCCACTTCTACACCCCAGTCGCGCAACTCACCGATGCCGAGGTGATGGAACTTGCCACACTCAAAATGGATGCGGCCCAAAATCATCGCCTGGGTGAGTTACAAGCCCACGGCAAAGCCCAAGGTCTCCCCCCCGCAGAACGTTACGAACTGTTCACCCTCATGCAGATTTATCGCCTCGGACTATTGCGTAAATCAGAGGCGCTCGCCGAAGCTCATCAACGGGGCTTAGGGATTCACTGATGCCTCTTTCCGACACGATTCGTCAACAGGTTCGAGCACGAGCAAAGAATTATTGTGAATATTGCCTCAGCCATCAAGACTACATTATGGGGCGTTTGCAGATTGACCATGTTCAACCGGTGGCCAAAGGGGGTAGTGATGATATCGATAATCTTTGCCTGGCGTGTGAACTTTGTAATCAATACAAATGGACAAAAACCGATGCTGTTGATCCGGAAACCGGTGAAACCATGAAGATTTTTCATCCTCGTCACCAAACGTGGTCAGAGCATTTTGCCTGGAATCAAGACGGAACACATATCGTGGGTTTAACGGCTGTGGG
>CAZCWE010000074.1:4404-4807 GCA_964502285.1 uncultured Spirulina sp.
GCGATCGCATTGCAGTTGAATAATCCGTTAGCTGTGGTTGTTCGGCGTAACTGGGTTAAAGCGGGTTGGCATCCACCGTCTGTTGATCCTATTGTGTAGTTCATCTTGCAGAGGGTCGATTAATCGGTAGACTTGCCCATAGACTGAGCAACGAGAACGGGACACCCAGAAGATTATGCAACTGTTGGATTGGTTGATTGTGCTGCTTTACCTCGTCTTGGCGATGGGGTTGGGCTTATTTTTGACGAAGAAGGGCTCGACGAGTCTCGTTGATTTTTTTGTGTCGGGGCGATCGCTCCCTTGGTGGCTCGCCGGGACGAGTATGGCCGCGACGACGTTTTCCATTGATACGCCGCTGTATATTGCCGGGGTGGTGGGCTCGCGGGGGATTGTGGGGAATTGG
>CAZCWE010000074.1:4882-5514 GCA_964502285.1 uncultured Spirulina sp.
CTTTCTTTTTGCGTTGCCGATTAACTGTATTGGCATTGGCTACGCGATGCTGGCGATGGTGAAGGTGGTGGATGCGCTGGAACTGTGGCAGAGCGTCGGGATTGAGCCGGGGCAAAATGTGAAACTCTGGAGCGTGATCGGGGTGAGCATTTTCGTCTTGGTGTATTCAGGATTTTCGGGGCTGTGGGGTGTGGTGGCCACGGACTTTTTTCAGTTTTTCCTGGGGTTGTTGGGGGCGATCATGGTGGCAGCGATCGCCGTCAACCATGTGGGCGGCATTCATGAACTGATTCCCGCCGTCCAAGCCAGCACCGATTTTGACGCGCTCTCCTTCATTCCCCTGACGGAAAATTGGGGCTGGAGCGACACCGCTGGGATTAGTCTCACCACCTTTTCGGCCTATGTGTTTGTGCAGTGGTGGTCGTTTCGGCGCAGTGATGGGGGCGGCGAATTTATTCAACGACTCGCAGCGGCCAAGGATGAAGCCGAGGCGGAAAAATCGGCTTGGCTGTTCAATATTCTTCATTACGTGGTGCGGACATGGCCGTGGATTTTGGTGGCGTTGGTGGCGTTGGTGATCTATCCGGATTTGAGCGATCGCGAACTGGGCTACCCCAAATTAATGCTCGACT
>CAZCWE010000074.1:5524-13032 GCA_964502285.1 uncultured Spirulina sp.
CCCACGGGGTTATTGGGCTTAGCCGTCGCCTCCCTCGTCGCCGCCTTCATGAGCACCGTGTCCACCTCGATTAACTGGGGCGCATCCTACCTCACCAATGATCTCTATCTCCGCTTTTTCCGCCCCGAAGCTCCCCAAACGGAGCTGGTGCTCGTTGGTCGTCTCGCCTCGATTTTGGTGACGGTGTTGGGCGGCGTGGCGGCCTTCTTTACCGAAGACGTGAGCACCGTGTTTCGGCTCGTGATTGCGATCGGGACGGGGCCGGGGCTGGTGTTGATGTTGCGCTGGTTTTGGTGGCGGATTAATGCGGCGGCGGAATGGGCGGCGATGGTTTGCGGGTTTGTGATTGGCTTGATCACCAGTTTGAACCCCGAAGCCTTGAGCGCGATTCCTGACTTTGGGACGCGCTTGCTGGTGATTTCGGGGATCACGGCGGTGGTGTGGATTACGGTGATGTTGGTGACGCCGCCGGAATCCGATGAGACCCTCGATGCGTTCTATTGCAAGGTGCGTCCGGCGGGGATCGGCTGGCGACGGCAACGGGAACGCACGGGCATCGCCCCAATCCAAAACCTGAAACTGGATAGCCTGCGGGTAATTGCGGCGACGTTTGTGCTGTTTGGGGCGATGTTTTCCGTGGGGGGGTTCTTGTTGCTGCGATCGCTCACCGGTTGGGTCTGGCTGATCATCGGCATTCTCGCCTGGTTCTGGCTCCGCAAGCTGGATCAACAGGTGATCCCGCCTATGCCCCGACCTGGATTAGAAGATCACTGACCCCTGGAACGCGACGGCTCTACCATCCCAAGGTTTGGCCAAGATCCTCTTTGAGGCCAGTTGCTGTACGGCCGGTGAACAGCCATAAAACCGCTCGTCCACCGTCCATGATACTTTTCGCCCAAGACTCTTGGGCGATCCCCCCTTCTTCAATGGGCAGGGGCTTGATCACAATGCCGCGACTGCCCAACACCACTTCGCCGATGATCCGGGCGCGGTTCATGTGGTTGGCAGAGGTGATCAGGTAAATGCTCTCGATGCCCGCTGCGTCGAGTTCATCGACGAGGGTGGTGAAGTTGGTAACGGTATCTTCAGCGTCGTAGTTGAGATGGAGGCGATCGCGCTCCACCCCTGCCGACGCAAACACCCTTTGCACATAGGATTCAGGACTGCCCGACGACACCCACACCTCCAACTCTGGATGATCATGGGCCAACTGAGCCGCGTAGGACTCTCGCGCCTCTAGGCCGCCGAGTACGAGAGCCGCGCGGGGTTCAGCGACGATCATCCGTACCTGTTTATAGGCGACGAAGAGCGCCAGCGTCACAATCGGTAAAAACCAAAGCGACACCCGATGTTGCGAAGATTGATGCACCGCCCCAGAACGTCGCTGAAGCCCTAATTTCAGAACCATTGGGTCAAGGGAAAACAAAAATATCCAGATGATAGACCAGATTGGCTATCAGTGTATCGCGTCTCGTGGTTTGTCACGCAGATCAACCCTGCAAAGCAGCCCCCCCTCCTGTTAAAGCGTAAAAGAATCTTAAAATTACCCATTCTCACCGGATTCATTGCATTTTCAAAAGAGAAATTCGCTAAATTTTAGAGGGGACTAGGGTAAAATGCCCAGATTCCAGTACCCATGAGAATCTGAGGGCATCAATCCCAGTCTTATTCCGTGTCAACCCAGTGTTTACTGGTTCAGCACAGCGACAATAGAATCTCTTATGGCTAACGAAAAAGAAACAGTACCCGGTACATTAATTACGCTGACAATTGGGATTGTCGTCACGGCGGTCAGCGTCTGGTATGGACAAAATAACGGTCTGCTCCCGATTCAAGTTTCGCTCCAAGCGCCCTTGGTCGATGACTTGTTCAATGTCATGGTGACAATTGGGACGGCTCTATTTTTGGTGGTAGAGGGGGCGATTGTGTACGCCGTGATCAAGTTTCGCCATCGTCCGGGTGATGAAAGTGATAGCTTTCCGGTGAAAGGTAATTTTTCTCTGGAAATTTTTTGGACGGCAATCCCGGCATTTTTGGTCATTGGGCTTGGGATTTACAGCGTCCAGGTCTACAACCAGATGGGGGGCTTTGATACGGCCGGACAAATGGCCCACAACCATACCCATCACCACGCGGTTCAAGTGGCGAGCTTACCCGATGACGGGAACGCGATGCCTCTGCTGGCTAGCGCTGATCCGAATTCCTATGGCATTGGGGCAACTCCCGAAGAAGGAATGCGGATGGCCGATGTGGAGGTTGATGTGGCGGGGATGCAATACGCCTGGATCTTTACCTATCCAGAGACGGGCATCGTCACGGGGGAGCTTCATGTTCCGGTCGATCAAGATGTCAAGCTCAGTATTGAAGCGAAGGATGTGCTCCATGCCTTCTGGTTGCCGGAGTTTCGGATTAAGCAAGATGCAATTCCGGGCAAAACAACCCAACTTCGCTTTGTGGCAACGAAAACGGGGACTTACCCGATTGTGTGTGCTGAGTTGTGTGGGGCGTATCATGGCGGGATGCGATCGCAAATTATTGTCCACAGCCAAGAAGACTATGCGGATTGGGTGGCATCGAATACCGTAGCTCAAGCTTTAGCAACGGAGTCGGTGGCGATCGCCCCTGAGATGACCGATGCCGATCGCATCCTGGCCCACACCGCCGCTCAACCCATCACCCCAACGATGCTCGACCAAATCCCCACCCCCACGGCACTCTAATGCCGTTGGTTCACCTAATTATTCTGACGTGATCGATTCTCACAACTAACGTATGGCACAGGCACAACTTCCAATGCAATCGCCATCACCACAGCCTCAGGAGCACGGTGGTCATCACCATCCTGAGCAGTGGTCTTGGTATCACTATTTTCTCTACAACACTGACCACAAGGTGATTGGGATTCAATATCTCGTCACGGCGTTCATGTTCTATCTCATTGCCGGGGTGATGGCTCTGTTAATGCGGACGGAGCTCTACACCGCTGATCCGGATTTTCTCGACCCGACGGTTTACAACATGCTGCTGACCAATCACGGCACGTTGATGATCTTTTTCTGGATTGTCCCAGCGGCGATCGGGGGGTTTGGCAACTACCTCGTGCCGTTGATGATCGGGGCGAAGGATATGGCGTTCCCGAATTTGAATGCGATCGCCTTCTGGCTCAACCCCATTTCTGCCATCTTCCTATTTGCCAGTTTGTTCTACGGGGGAGCCCAATCCGGTTGGACATCCTACCCCCCCCTGAGCTTGATCACCAACAACATGGGTCAAAGCCTCTGGATTTTGTCCATCGCGCTGATTGGGACATCGTCAATCCTGGGAGCGCTCAATTTCTTAGTCACAATCTACAAGCTCAAAACGCCGAATATGCAGTGGGATGAGTTGCCCCTGTTCTGTTGGGCAATGGTCGCCACTTCTCTGTTGGCACTCTTCTCCACCCCAGTTTTGGCCATTGGCTTGATCATGCTGTTGTTTGATATCAACTTCGGCACAGGGTTTTTCCGGCCTGAAATGGGCGGCGATGTGGTGGTGTATCAACACCTGTTTTGGTTCTACTCCCACCCGGCGGTGTATCTGATGATTTTGCCGATTTTTGGGATTATGTCCGAGGTGATTTCCACCCACGCCCGCAAGCCGATTTTTGGCTATAAAGCGATCGCCTATTCCAGCCTCGCCATCTGCGTTGTGGGTCTGTTCGTCTGGGTTCACCATATGTTCACCAGCGGTACACCGGCCTGGATGCGGATGTTCTTCACGATCTCCACCCTGATCGTCGCCGTCCCCACCGGGGTCAAAATCTTCAGTTGGGTGGCTACCCTCTGGGGCGGCAAAATTCGCCTCAACAGCCCCCTGCTCTTTGCCGTCGGCTTGCTGGCCATGTTCGTCTTTGGCGGCTTAAGCGGGGTCACCCTCGGCGCAGCTCCCTTCGACATTCACGTTCACGATACCTACTACGTCGTGGCCCACTTCCACTACGTGCTCTTTGGCGGCTCCGTCTTTGGGCTCTACGCCGCGATTTATCACTGGTTTCCGAAAATCACGGGCCGGATGTACAACGAAACCCTCGGACGCATCCACTTTGTGCTCACCTTTATCGGCACAAACCTCACCTTCTTGCCCATGCATAACCTGGGCTTGCAGGGGATGCCCCGTCGGATCGCCATGTACGATCCGCAGTTCGAGTTCATCAATAAAATCTGCACCTACGGGTCAATGCTCTTGGGAATTTCGATTCTGCCCTTCTTGTTCAATATGATTTGGAGTTGGAGCCAGGGTGAACCGGCGGGCCGCAATCCGTGGCGATCGCTCACCCTCGAATGGCAAACCACCTCCCCCCCCGCCATCGAAAACTTTGATGAAGAACCCATCGTCTGGGCTGGCCCCTACGATTATGGGGTGGATACCCAAACCTTTGAAGCCGACGCTCCCACAGTGGAGGAAATGCTCGCCGAAGTCGGTCAAGAACTAAAATAACCCGCACATTTTGCGCCAGTGGGGAGACATACCCTCAAGATCACCTTGAGCGTCCTCTCCCCCCTGGTTTAACCATTGCCGAATTCAGGAGTTAACCAATCGATGACCACCACCCTAGATGCGTCTCAAAATGGAGCCTACCCCGCCGAAAACGCCGCCGCCGTCACAGAGAGCCACGGTGAACACGGCGATCATCGCGTCCTTGGTTTAATGACGTTCCTTGCCTCAGAATCCCTGATGTTTTTCGGGATTTTCACCGCCTATCTCATCTATCGAGCCAGCGCCGAAGTCTGGCCCCCCGAAGGCACAGAGGTGGAACTCTTTTTGCCCGCGATCAACACGATCATTCTGGTGTCCAGTAGCTTTGTGATTCACATGGGCGACCTGGCGATCAAAAAAGGTGAGGTACAAAAAATGCGCCTCTGGTACGCCGCTACGATTGTGATGGGTCTCGTCTTCCTCGGCGGCCAAGTCTATGAATACACCGAATTGGGGTATGGACTTTCAACCAACGTGTTTTCCAGTTGCTTCTACGTGATGACGGGATTCCACGGTCTTCATGTGCTTGTAGGTGTCTTGATGATGTGTGGGGTGTTGTGGCGATCGCGCCGCCCCGGCCACTACAGCGCCACGAAGCACACTGGCGTTGAAATGACCGAAATCTATTGGCACTTCGTCGATATCATCTGGATCATTCTCTTCGTCCTCCTCTACATCCTGACCCTGTTCTAACTTCCATTGAGGTCAACGCAAAATCCCCTCCTCCCACGAGCAGGGGATTTTTTGCGTTCATCTGGGGTGATCTTCACCCCTCACGAGATAGCAGTAGTCAAAAGGTTTAGGACATCTGAACATATTAATTTTTGAATAACCGAGGGCTGAGCGGAGTCGTTCGCGTAGCGTCTCCGAAGGAGATAGCCCGGCCGCTTACCCTTCGACTCCGCTCAGGGTGCGCTGGGTTGCTCAGGGTGCGCTGGGTTGCTCAGGGTGCGCTGGGTTGCTCAGGGTGCGCTGGTTGAATGTCCTCACAAACTTTTCTACTGCTATAAATGGTTAACGACGGGTAGCCATCGTCTTGGCCCCTCGGTTCATCCTCGATGCCCAGATCACTCCCTTGAATCCCGATGCAGGACGTTCCCTCCTATCACCAGCATATTCCCCATAATCCAGACAGCACAGAGACGATCTGCACCGCAGAAGAAATCATTGGCTTTTTTGAGAAGCACATTACCTCGATTCATAACCTAATGCGGGCTAAAAATCAGCTCCCTAGCTTTGACTCGATCCGCAGGGCTGCCGAGGAAGTAGACGGTCGCTTTGCGGCCAAATACTTTGCCCCTGATATTCCGACCTTTCTGCGCGATCGCTTGCCAGCCTATGGAGAGCGGCGAATCTTGGCGGTGGAAACTGTCCTGTGTGAGCTAAATTACCTCACCCGCGAGGAACTACGCCAAGCGTTTGAACCGGCCGAAAACCTTGCAGAAATTCCAAAAACCCCTAAGGCAACACCAGACAATCCCTATACGCCTGACATTGATCACGAAACCTATCGAGAAGCCCGCTATCAGATCGGGGATTTAGTCCAGGTGCGAGACCAGGTGCAGCCCGGTCATATTAGAACACCGGTCTATTTATTCGGGAAAAAAGGACGAATCACCCATCTCCAAGGCTTTTTTCTCAACCCGGAGGATCTTGCCCATTTCAAGCCCACTGTTTTCCGCTTGCCCCTCTACCTGGTAGAGTTTGACATGCTAGAAATTTGGGGCGATCGCTGTCCTCCCAGGAGTCAAAACGACAAACTTCGTGTCGAGATTTACGAACACTGGTTAACTGCACTGACGTGATTATTGAGATTTAGGACAAGCCGACCGATGACGAACCGACAAGCCCAAAATCAGTTTCCCTTCTCCAAAGAGGTAGAACCTCTAGACGGCCATGACCATGACCATAGCCATGCTCCTGTCAATGACGATGAAGCCTATTGGACACAACGTTCAGCCGTAATCCAAAAGCTGCTAGAAAAAAAGGGCTACTTTACAGCCGCAGAAGTCAGGCAGGAAATCGAACGCCAAGACTCCGTAACTCCCATGCTGGGGGCGCGATTAGTGGCTCGTGCATGGGTTGACCCTCAATTCAAAGCTCGGCTGCTAGCGGATGGCAAAGCAGCATGTCGCGAAATGGATATTGACACCGTTGAAATTAACCGTCTTGAAGTGGTTGAAAATACGCCATCGGTGCATCATGTCGTTGTTTGCACGCTGTGTTCCTGTTATCCCAGGGCGATTCTGGGCTATCATCCACCGTCCTGGTACAAAAGCACCGCCTATCGTCAGCGGGTGGTGGTCGATCCTCGGGGCGTGCTAGAGGAAGAGTTCGGCACTCTGCTGGCTGATGACATTGAGGTGCGCGTGATGGATAGCACAGCGGATACACGTTATTTGGTGATTCCGGTGAGACCGGACGGAACAGAAGGCTGGGAAGAAGAGGCATTAATCCCCCTTGTGACCCGTGACAGCATGATCGGCGTGGCATTGGCTCAAACCCCTTGAGATTGTCTGAAAAGTGATCACAGCACGTCAGGTCGTGACCAAATTCTTAAACAGATCGAAGTGGAATATCGCCTCACCACAGATTGAGAGTCTCAAGATTCTTCGTCTGTTGGGGGGGCTGGGGTTTCTGGTGCGGGGGGATCGACGAGGGTGGTGAGGGCTTGGGTGAGGGCGGCGATCGCTTGTTGGCGATTGCTGATCGAGGTGGTGAGTTGGCTGAGGGTTTCGGCTTGGGTGGATTGGGCAGTTTCGAGGGTGTCGAGTTGGGTGGCGAGGTCAGCGGTTTGGGTTTGGAGTTCGTTCCAATTGGCGGCGAGGTCGGTGGGGAGGCTGGTTTGGAGTTCGTCGAGTTCGTCTTGGAGGGTGGCCAGGTCTTGGCGACTGGCGACGAGGACTTGCCAATCTTGCTGGAGGGTGGTGATTTGGCGGTGTTGCTGCCAGGTGAGGAAGGCGAAGAGACCGCCGCCACCGAAGATGGTGACG